>JABSOG010000143.1 GCA_013216025.1 Algicola sp.
CTTTCTACTGGCAGCGCAAACAACAGCTTTGTACTAGATAGCGCTGTTGCCCTGTTGGTGAACGATCCCTGGGGATTTTTGGAGATCACCGTAACCCCTGGCGGCGGCAATGCCCTTGGTTATTCCGCCAGCGCTGTGGCCAAAGCCTGTGATTGCTATATCAACATTGCTGGTAAGGTCTATCGTAAAGGCCGGAAGAAATCAAAACTCTATATTATGTTGATCGTCGATGCCTCCGGCAGTACCAACGACAGCGTAGGTAACAAGCGGGTATTTGATGTAGAGATAGACGCTTTGAAGGCACTGGTCGACAACCTGACTGCCAACAACAAAACCCTTGTTGGTGTGATCAAGTTTGCCACTGCCGCCGAGGTTGTTGTTGATTTCAGCAATGATTTGGATTTTGTTAAAACCGCACTGGATTCGATTACGCCCGAAATATCTGGCACCAGTGGGGCGGCGACTAACTATCAGGCGGCACTTGAACTGGCCAATGACACCTTTGCCTCGGCCAATCCTAAAAAGAGAGATATCAAGACGGTGGCATTTTTGTCTGACGGCATTCCAACTGCCCCATTTGGTTCGGGCAATACCCAAGAAGCGGGCGACCGCATTGCCGGGATTGAAGCTGCTGGTATTTTGGCCGAAGCTGGCATCACCGTAAACACCTTTCCGGTCAACGTATTTAGCAACCTGACAACCTTGCCAGCGATATCTGCTATCACCCAGGGATTGTATTATCATCACCCAACCGATGAAGTAGAAAGCATGCTGCCCAACGATTCTCTGGTTGGCATCGTCGGCCTTGAAATGGAAAACGTGACCACATCAGAGCAGGCATTAGACTTGATATTGCGCCCAGACGGTTTGTATTCGGGCAGTATTTGCCTGACGTCTGACGAGGTTAACGAAATTCAGGTAACCCCTTCTGTTTGTGAAACCTGCGACAAAGTCGCCTATCAAAAAATCAAAGTTAATTGCACCGCAGAACAGTGTTCAACATGTGCAGGGCAAGTGACCAACCTGCAAATGCAATACTCAGGTACACTTGCCGATGCCGCCATTCGGGTAACCCAACGCAAAAACGCCAACAAGGTCTATTCGCTGTTTGACGACACAGTACAACCGGGCGAAAGCTTTGACTTCTCTGGCGGTGCTCGCAACAGAACTATGGGTTCGAGCATCCAAGTTTTTGTCAATGACGAGTTAAATACTGAGTTTGTCACCAGCTGTGGTCAGCCCAAAATTGGCCCGGGACTTATTCAAGGTGACTTTGAAGTGCTTAAAGGTTACAGCCGCAATGGCGGGTTGCTTTGTCCGGTAGAGTAGTGCGGAGAGCTTGATATTGAGGTAGCCCGAGTAATTAACTCGGGCTTTTTTATGGACTAATTCTTACATCCGTTCTTGTCACATGTCACTGGTGAGGATGATCCATAGGGTAAATACAGTAGGGAAAAAGTATCTTTTATAGGCTTATACTGTAAGTTAGTCGGTTGTATTTGCAAGTCTTTTGAATGTTGGGGTAGATAATACGGTGGACAATAGCAAGATCATCGCTTGTACATTCGAGCTAGATAGCAACGGCAAACAAACCTGTTTTGCTAACTGAGAATGTCCTATGTACACAGATCCTTTTCAAATTGGTCAAGCCACTGTATCCTGTGTCGCAGGTAGCGGCAATGTTTGGTCAGCTGCTTATTATTCGCCGCCTTCGCAGGATTAAATATTGACGAGCCAGAGGAATTTTCATGAAAATCACCGCCATCCACACCAAAAATGTAGGACCAATTGATGATGGGATTATTTCGCTGATTAATGACTGGTCAGAAGAAGTTGAAGATAAAGTGTTATTTACCGGGCCTAATGGTTGTGGTAAATCGACTTTATTGTGTGCGGTTGCCATGTTGTGGGAAGCAGCAGGTCATTGGTTGGACAGACGTAAAATTTTGCCAATAAAACATGAAGCCAGAGTTTGGTTGAAGGATTGGGCAGGGACAGCTGTTATTTTTGATTGTATAGATCCCTTTTATCCGCACCCGGTTGGTTTGATATTCGGCAAACAAAAGTTTATCAATCATGTTAAATTGCAGCATCCCAATGCGATATGGTTAGGTGAAGAAGTAACGGTTAAAATCGCCAAAATTTCCAGAAATAGAATCATCACCAGGAAATTGATGATACCAGAAGATTCAGGTTTTGAACTCTGGGCAGAAAGTCGTAAAAAAATGCTGCTGTCCCACGACAAAGTCGAAGGACCAAATATTACTTATTTGGACGCAGAAGCCCGCCGTTGGGTTACACCAACACGAAACCTAGCAGAACCGACTGCCGATGATCTATCGCAACGCTGGTTAACCAAATACGAGGTATCTGACGACTGGAAAGGTCAATTGGAAGCTTCGTTAATCACTTTGAAAGTTACCCAGCTGCGCCGCTTTCATAAAGTGGTGAAAACGTTGAATCGTTTTTTGACCGATAAGGCCATTGATACAGACATTAAACCCGGCGAAGATCGCCTGCGGGTCAAAATTGCTGGCAAACGTACCAGTCATTCAATGGATAAACTCAGTGCTGGTGAGCATCAGATACTGATTTTAATTTATTTGATCAGTCGTTGGATGCAACCGGGCGGGATTGTGCTAATAGATGAGCCGGACATGTTTTTGCATCCATCGTTGGTTAAACCGCTATTGGCCAGACTGGAAAAGCTGGTAGCCGAAAATGGGGGGCAATTAATTATCACCTCTCATGCCACTGATGTGTGGAAGCGTTACGAAAACCACGGTCTGCGTTTTAAACTCAATGACACTGAGGCGGCGATAGCGTGAGTAACATTGACAGTATCATCAGCGCTATTGAAGAAAAGGAACTAGGCGAAACTCAAAAACGTGTATTGATTGTTGAAGGTGACAGTGATGTTGTCGCCTTTGAGTCTTTCTTGGGCAAACATAACGCCGACTGGGAGGACTACTGGGTTGTTTGTCCAGCGGGTAAAAAAAGTAATGTGATTAAGGTGCTGAAAAAACGGTTGCAATGGATTGGTGTTGTTGATGCCGATGAATGGCTATCTGAAACCATCGCGGAAAAGCAAGCTGAAGTGGGTAACCTTTGGGTGTTGCCGCGTTTTTGCATTGAAAATACTTTGATTGTCGCGACTGAGCTATGGCAAAGCTTGTCATTGGCAATGCAAAATAAAATCTCTGGTGGTTTTGACGAAATGGCTAATCGTATCAATAGGGACTTGGAACAATGGGTAAAGCATGGGGTGTTGTGGTCGGTGATCAATCCATTGCAGGATGGTATACAAAAGCTGGGTTTTAAAGATGCATTATTGGATTTTAGAGTTGCACAGGATGAAGCTGCTATCCGTCAAAAGTTGCAACAATGGCATGATTATATTAACCCTGATGTCTTACTGAATAACTACCATACCAAGTTAGCAGAAGTGCAGGCCCTCTCTGAAACTCAACAGCTTAAGCATTGGGTGCATGGTAAACAATTCTTCCGACAAGTTGTTAACCCGGTTATCAATGGTTTGCTTGATATGAGAATTGGCAGCGAGGACTTCAGAGAATCTAGGAAAATGTTGATATTTTTGTTTAATCAGTGTCCTGTGCCGGACGATTTTGATTCGTTGTGGGAAAAGATGGCTTTGGCGTAAATCTGTACCTTAAATTTTCTATTAAGTGGAAATGCCATGATACTATACGGTACTTGGTGTAGTGAAATTGGGATGTTTTTTCAATCATTTATGTTCAACAATCACTTTTTTGAACATGCTCATTTGTTGCGAGAAACCTGTCATAAGTCCGAAACTTTTAATTTGTTTAAAGTGCTCGAAAAAGACAGCAACTGGCACAAAGCATCATGAATGAGCTGCATACTATCTGGCAGGATGTGATGGACAAGGTTGCCAGCAAAGAAATCAAATCTTGAAGACAGGCCACAATTGACACATATAGCGCTAGACAGAGTTTTCGCCGAATATAACCACGACCTCAGTGAAGTTGGTGATTCGTATTACTATGATGACAAGCACAACATGCATGAGCACAATTGGTCGTGGTTACTGCAACATCCCCGTGTTGTTTTGCTTGGTGAAGCCGGGTCTGGCAAAACGCTTGAAATGCAAGCACAAGCTCAAAAGCTTTGTTCGTTGGATCAATATGCATTTTTCCTGCCCTTGGAATCTATTGAGTCGGCAGATATTGCGTCTTTAATGTCATACGATGACAGTGAGCGATTTCACCGCTGGCAAGATGAAAATGAAGCGCCAGCCTGGTTTTTTCTTGATGCGATTGATGAGCTAAAACTCAGAAAAGGTAAAATCGAGCAAGCATTACGATTTTTTGCCCGTGCGGTCAGTTTGCAATTGGGCCGAATCAATTTGGTGTTGTCATGTAGGCCTAGTGATTGGCACCCGTTGGCAGACCTGCACACCCTTGTTCAAGAACTGCCTGTAAAATCCACAGCGACTCTACCATCCCAAAAAAATGAATTTGATGGGATATTTGGCGAAGAATTATTCATCAGTTTGGTAAAAAACCAACTGACTGACGTCAATGATACAAATGATGAGACGACAGACAGTTCAAGCGATGAGCAAGCTGATTTGCCACAAAACGAGGTCAAAGTTGTTAAGTTGGCACCATTGGACGCTCAGCGAATAACCACTTTTGCCAAACACAATGGTGTTGTCGATACGGCCAAGCTTATTGAAGAACTGCAGCGGCTTGAATTGATTGAACTGGCCAGTCGTCCATTGGATTTGATGTTGCTTATTCAGGTTTGGCTGAAGAATGAATGTTTTGGTACCCTGTATGAGCAATTAGAGTTACTTATAACAACCAAACTTGAAGAAACCAATACAGGTTCTGACAAGCGGTCAATACTTAGCCATGCCGAGGCGCGTTCTGGTGTTATGCGACTTGCTCTGGCTTCTGTTTTGGGTCGTGCTCGTTCAATATCAACTTTGGGGGAATCGCCCCTGCACTCGTCGAATGAAAGTCTCATCAATCCAAAACTAACCCTGTATGACTGGGATGACCAAAAAATACGTGCGTTGTTAAGTCGTGCCATTTTTGACCCCGCTACTTATGGACGGGTGAAGTTTCATCACCGTACGGTACAAGAATATCTGGCTGCAAAACAGTTAAATAAATTGACCGAGGCTGGTATGTCTGTTGGTCAATTGTTTTCACTGTTGTTTAGTGAGTTGTTTGGTCAAAAGTTGGTTATCCCATTCATGAGCCCGGTCGCCGCTTGGCTTGCTATTTGGGATGATAACGTTTTTCAAGAACTGCTGGTAAGGGAGCCGGAAGTGTTGTTACAAGCAGGGGACCCCGGTTCTTTGTTTCCTGATATGCGTATTCGATTGCTAAATGCGTTCGCCAGACTTTATGGTCACGGTAACGAAAGAGGCATATCAATTGATCACAACCAGCTTGCGCGATGGGCTTGTGAAGAGCTTGCGCCGACAATAAAAGCCTTGTGGGGTAAAAGTGGTGAGCATTTAAGTCCAGATCTTCGTGAGCTCTTACTGCGATTAATTTGGCAAGGCCCTGTTCATAGCTGTGCTGATATTGCTGTAAAAGTGGTTTGGTCAGCTCCATTCTCAATTTATCATCGTACTGTGGCGTTTCGAACCATCGTTTTACTTAAACGCAGCCAAGATCTTTCACAAATACTCAAACACATTGTTGCTCATCCTCAAGATTGGCCAAATGAACTTGTGCGTAATGTGGTCCACGAACTTTTGCCTGACTATATTGCACCTAACGAGCTTGTAGAAATCATTGCGATTTATGAACGTGAGAATAAAGGTCGGGCGCGCGACTCAATAACCATAAGGTTGCTAACTTTTTTTGAGTCTGGCGAATTGGATGACACGACAAGACATGCATTCATCAGTGTTTTTGCGGCTTTAATTTGTGATCACGGTGCTGTCGCGAAATATGATTCAATTGTTGCTCAGTTTAGCCATATGACGTCTGTTTTGAGTCTGCTATGTATACGGCATTTAGAAAAAAGCAGTGATTATTCTGATCAGATAATCGATGCGATAGCTATTGCTTGGTGTTTTCGCTGCCGAGACTGCTTTGAAGCCCAATATGTTGACCAACTAATTGAAGTCGTCAATAAAAATTCAAAGTTACGCGAAAGATTATTTTGGGCGGCCACAGTACATTTGAGCAGAGCCTTGCCTAGAGAAGACTCCAGCGAACGTAAATATCGGTTAACTTGGTGCAACATCATAGATCCAATTGAAGCACAGGATGCACCATGGTTGATTAGGGCACTTAATACCAGAAATGATGAGACTAAAACAATTGCACTGTCAAACTTGGGGCAATTACATAGCGCAGCACCATTAGAGCAATGTGATGTTGCCCTTATATCTGAGAAAGTCGCTGCAAATACTGTTCTAAAGAAGCTGTGGCGTGACTGGATTACCCCATGCGTCGAATCTGAAGATATGATTCGACGCAAAGAAAAAAGGGCTGCGTGTCGACGTGAAAAAGAACAAGTTGAAATCGAACGGATTGAAGGCTGGTTAAAATGGAGAAATGACTTGCTCAGTGAGCCAGCTTCTATTCTGGCTCCTGAGAATATCGATAAAATGGTTGACGATTTTGATCAAATTCTGACTCTTTTTCACCCTTACCGTACAGTGTCCGAGCAATGGGATAGAGCATTACTTGTCGGCATGTTCAATGAAGATGTCTTGATGGCGATGGAAAAAGCCTATCGCTTATATTGGCGAAAATACGAGCCGGAATTGTGGAGTGAAAAACAACCGGATGAGAAAAATTGGACTCGCTGTGCCGAACAATACGGGTTAAATGGGGTTTACCTTGAGTCGCATACTGAAGGTGGGGGTGATTTGTTATCACAACAAGAGGCTCAAACAGCCATTCGGTATGTCACTGTAGAGTCAAATGGCTTTGCCACATTTATTGATGATTTGACCAAAAACTTTCCACAACTTGTCGCGACAATTTTGGGCGGTGAACTGGATTTGTTTTTTCAATTGAGCGCCACTAAGCAGTATGACTCTTTATTTTTGCAAAACATTAGAAACAGTAAGCCTGCATTGCAAAGGCTTTTGGAGCCAGCCATCTTTAACTGGTTACAACAATTGTGTGATCAAAGTGTGGCTGTTGTTGGCGCTATTCCAAAAAACATCATTGAAAATATAATAGCAATCTACAAATCCATAAGTGATGTTCGTGAACTGGCCGATATCGGCGATTTGTTTTTACAGTTATACACTACGGCAGCGGCGCAAGACAATGCAATGCAATGCAATGGCTGCACGGGGTTTTGGTATTTACGCCTGTCAAAGCGCTTGAATCCTTGATTACTTATGTAGAGGCGCTGAGTGAACCTGCAGAGTATCTAACAGAATTCGTGGCGCATTTTTTTGAAGATGACTATGCAGACTTTGTTCGAGCAATTGATGATGAAGCCAAGGCGAAATATTTTGGCAAACTTTGCCGTTTGGCATACCAGTATATAAGACTGGAAGAAGATCAAAAGCGTGAGGGTGTTTACAGACGAAACAGGCGTGATCGTGCTCAAAGGGGACGATATAATCTGACCTATGAATTGTTAAAAGTGCCCAATCGACAAGCGCTTGAAGCGTTTGCTTTGTTGTTGAATATGCCTTGTTTAAGTACTGAAGCTGGCTGGTTGACTATGGGTTTGCGTAGAGAGCTTGCTTTGCGTTGTGAAAACAATGCACTACTGACTGAGCAACTGGTGCAGCTTGAAAAGCAACTGGCACTACCGCCTGATAGTAGCAAAGACTTGTTTCAGGTGCTTGATGACCGGTTATCAGATCTTGAGCATTCCCTGCGTCACAGCGAGTTTTCTGACAGACCATTATTGCTGTCAGCGCAAAAAGAGGCGCTGCTACAGCCCACAATTGCAATGAGGCTGGAATTATCGTCAAGGGGTGCCTATCGTGTGGCTCGTGAAAGTGAAGTGGCCGATGGTAAGAAACCTGATATTCAAATTTTGAGCATTAGAGGCAGTAAAAAGGCGGTGATTGAATTGAAGCGGGCAGATAACTGGACAATCTTGCAGTTGATAAAAGCGCTGGAAGTGCAATTGTTTGGTCAATACCTGAGACACGATGATTGTACCACAGGGTTTTTACTGCTGACTTATCATGGTAAGAAAACCTATTGGGAACATCCAATAACGAAGAAACAGTTGAAGTTTACTGATATTATTGACTTGTTAAATAGCCATGCAAAAGTCGTTACTCGGGCAAATCTGGGTGAGCTGTTTATCAAAGTCCATGGAATTGATTTGACAGCACCTTATTTGGTGTCTGCGCACTGACAAAGCCGCGTTGGAAACATCAGTCAATCTCTAGGAACAACCACATTCTGTCCATTTTAATTTGACTCATCTTCAATAATCTGACTTTCTCGTTGCTGTAAATAGTCGATACTCAGCTGACTCTTGTGCGCATTGTCTTTGGTAAATGTTTTGACCAACGACACCAAAGCTTCATTATCGGCTACTTTGAGCAGTTCGTTAAGTTGGGATTGTCGAGAGTGTTTATCATTCATTGGGGATTATCACCTGAGAAAAGTTTCAGTGAACAGTATATTCGTTTTTATGGTGGGTGGGTATTAAAAAGGGGCTTGAGCCAGATATTTGTAGTTCTACCGTATTTGCCCTTTATGGTTTTGTCTTCGGATTGGCATTCAAACAGTTGTTTTTCGCTGTATTTGATTGGGTTAAATTGAGTAAATACAATCTCATTAATGCTACAGGTGCTGCGCTGCTTGTTGTTCTTTTTTTCTTTGGTGATGGAACGGCTGAACAACAGCCTCAAACCATCTTTGGAGAATCCACCCAGTTTATCTTCTACGCCAGTTTTGGCGGCGGTTAGTGCCAGCTTTTCTCCTGTGTGGAGGTTGTTTATCCATAAGTTGGTGAGTTGTTGCTGCGGATTTTTTTGTTCAAAGGCTTGTAACCGGCCATCGGGGCTGAACAGGTCATGCTGTTCAGTACTATGATCAAGAGTCCGCTGGTTTTGACTGGGAATGATGCTTTGCCCTTGTGCCACGGGGTTGACCAACCAAATCGATAAACTCAACACAAACAATATCACCGAAACGATAAACACGGACGAGAGCCGCTGTTTCTTTGACTTTGATTCAAAGCGTTTTATGTCTATTTTTGCAGGGGCTGAATCGAGCTTGTAACCTTGTCTGGGCACGTTTTCAATGTCGCAGCCCACCCGTTGTTTTATCTTGCCGATGTGCTTTGAAACGGTATTGTTGTTGACTTGTTTGCCTTCGAGTTGGGCTAGTTCGTCGAAGCTGGCAATTTGGCCGTCTTTGTCGATGATGAAGGATAAATAGGCCTGATGTGTGAGCGACAGGGGCCCGAGTTCTTCGAGCTTTTGTTCGAGCACCAAAAACAGTCGACCACTGCCTTTTTGGTAGATTTTATTGTCAAACCGGTAGTGGGTTAACCCGACCGATGCTGCGCCCATTTTTTATCCCCTGTAATGTTGCCAACGACTTGGACAAGCTCTTAGTTATAGAGTGTCGTGTCGTTGGCAAATCTTTCAGGTGGATGTCACTTTTTATTTGGTGCCTCTTCGAATTTGAATTTAAAGGTATATTGTCCCAAATGTGTGTTCAGTTCGTTAAGCTGTGCCTCATTGACTTTGATGTCTATGCACGCCAATAAACCCAGTCGTTTGTCTTGAATAACGTTGATGGAATAGGTGGTATCGGGCATCAAATTGCTAATGATGTCTTTGACGCATTTTTCAATTTCTAACATTTGCAGTTTGGGTTTAAAGATTTTGCCAACGGCAGTCAGCGGCAGTTCGGGGATGATGTGAATCGCCTTGGGTATGGCTGCACGCTCTGGTACGTTGGCTTTTGCGTATTCGAGCAGGTCGTGTTCGGTGACGCTCTTGCCGGATACGGCCGGGCCAGAAAGAGTTTTTGTTGAGAGCAGTTGGACGTAACATACCGGCAATTCGCCTGCTTTTATGTCGGGTTTGCCCACGGCGGCGGCTATGGCAACATCTGGGTGGCGGCACATCGCTTCTTCGATTATTTTGGGTTCTATGTTGTGACCGCTGCGGATGATCAGTTCTTTTTGTCTGCCGGTCAGCCAAAAATAACCCTGTTGGTCTTGTCTGCCCATATCGCCGGTATTGAGCCAGCTGTCGCCGTAGCTGTCTTTTTGCCACAGGCCTTCGTTTTGATGGGATTCTATGTAACCCACAAAGACGTTTTCGCCACGAATATAAACCGAACCTATTTGGTCGGTAGCACAACGCGCCAAGGTGCCGTTTTCATCAATTAGGGCACACATCATTTGCTGATACGGTATGCGAATACCAATAGAACCAACTCGGGTTTCTCCGGCAGTGGGGTTGATGCTACTGACACAGGTGCCTTCGGTCAGGCCGTAACCTTCGAGCAGCTTAACGCCAATCATGGTTTCGACACTTTTAAAAATCTCTACCGGCATTGGGGCTGCGCCACACATGCAATATTCTAATGAGCTGATGTCACTGTCACCAATGGGATGTTGCAATAAGGTGGAGTAAACAGTGGGTACACCGCTAAAGGTGGTGACTTTAAAGCGCTCTACTATCTGCCAAAAATTCTCAAATACGCCTTTACCCCGAAAACCTTGTGGGGTGACCAATACCACGGTGGCACCGTTCATAAAAGGAATAAGCCCGGTGATGAGCGTGGCGTTGACATGAAACAACGGCAAACCACACAAAATGGTTTTGCCTGCGTCAAGCATTCCGGCTGCCCCGTATAAAACCGAGGTGGCGTTGACCAGTTCGTTGCGATGTGTTCGTAAGGCTATTTTGGGCAAACCGGTGGTGCCGCCGGTGCAAAAGAGTGATGAAATGGTGTCTTTGGTAAAGGTGCGTTTAAAATCAAGCGAGTCGCCATTGGCTGTTGCTATGGCACTGAGAAAGTCGATGTATTGCCGTTTTTTTGGCAATCTAATACTGCGTTTTTTGATGCTTTGTAACACTTTTGCCACCAAACCACCAAAACCCTGAACATAGTGGGCGATGTCGACACCTATTACGGTTTGTACAGTGTCGAGGTTGGGCAGTATTTGCTCGACTTTTTGCCATAAATCCATTTTGGGCATGGGGTTCATGGTGATCAATACTTTGGCTTTGGCGCTGTTGAGCAGCGATTGGATTTGAGACGCTTCTAGCAACGGGTTGATGGCCAAAATTCGGCATTTGGCCTCGCCGCCCCAAATTACATAATGGGTTTCGGGTAAGTTGGGCAGTATATAGGCCACCACGTCATCTTCTTTTAACCCCAATCCATCGAGCATATTGGCGGTTTGAGTGATTTTTTTAAGCAGCTCGCCATAACTGATGTTTGTTTCTTTTTGATGGTCGTCACCGGTTAAAAAAAATGACAAAGCCCTCTGATCGGGCCTTTGTTTGGCTGAATTGGCTATCGCTGCATAGGTATTGTCGACCGTTATGACTTGGTCTAGTGGATGGTCTTTTTCAATTTGTTCAATATCACTTAACGAGGCAATTTTCATGTTGATGTTTGTTATTTTTGAAGGGGAGGGAAGACCGTTTGCGAGGAGCTCGCAAACGGGGGTATTAAAAAGGGCGTTATTGGTTATACGTCGAACAACCAACCGTGCTTATCTTCAGCGCGGCCCCATTGAATATCGTTGATTGCTGAACGCAATTTGGTGGTTGTTGGGCCTTCGTTGCCCGAACCTACGGTGTAAACTTTGCCATTGTGAACCAATTCGCCGACCGGAGTTAATACCGCTGCGGTGCCTGACAATGTCGCTTCGGTGCCGGGTTTGGCTGCACGTTCAAGCAATTCTTCGATGGTCAGTTGACGCTCAGATACTGTCATACCCATGTCGCGGGCCAGCGTCAAAATCGAGTCACGGGTGATGCCGTGCAAAAAACTGTCGTCAAGGGCTTTGGTGATGATTTCGTTGCCGTCAATCAGTAAGAAGTTGGCTGCGCCAGTTTCTTGAACATCGCCATCTGGGCAGAACAATACTTGATGGGCATCATGGGATTCTCTGGCGCGCATAATTGGGCCTAATGCACTGGCGTAGTTGCCGCCACTTTTAATTCGGCCATTGTGCGGGGCACAACGCATACCCGAGTCATCGAGCAATAAACGCAGCGTAGCTGAGCCACCTGAGAAGTAATCGCCAACTGGCGACAGCAAAATGTATTGTATTGAGGTTAACGAAGGTGATGCCGCTTTACCTATGGCAGGCTCTGTGCCTATGTGGGTTGGGCGGATATACATTGACCCTGGTGGCGCTGGGACTTCAGCGGCAAATTTAGCGACCACGTCTTTGATCATTTGGGCTGTGGCTTCTTTGTCTATGGTCGGTAAAGAGAGTAATTCGGTGCTTTGGGCAAAGCGAGCAATTGATCTGTCGAGGCGAAAGATTTTTACGCTGCCGTCATCTTGACGAAAGGCTTTAAGGCCTTCAAAACAGGTGCTGGAGTAGTGCAGTACGTGTGCACCGGGGTGCATTGAGATGGAATCGGCTGACACTATTGATGAGGTGTCCCAGCTGTCATTTTCAAATCGTGAAATGGCCATTTCTGGCATGAATACTGTACCAAACGTTGACATTGATTTCTCCAAAACTTTGATTTTGATTGTAGTGGTAATAGTAGCCGCCGTATGGCGACTCAGGTGGTGCAATGGTGGCACACTTTATTGTAAAAGTCTTGTACACGCGGTCGAGTAATTGGTTGGATGTTGGATTATCGCTAGAGTGATGAAAAATCCCGCAGCGTGAGCGATTAAGCGCGGGCGATAAGGTGAAACAGTGCTTTGAGGATCTGTAATGTGGCTTCGATAACCGTATCTTTGGCCACTTTACCCATCGCTTTTAACGAGTCAAAAGTCCATTGTTTAACCAGTTCATCGGTTTGATTTTTCATTTTTGTTGGCGCGTTTTCGCTGTTGGCGGCAATCACTTCGAGTTCTGCCAGTTTTTGCTTTTGTTCAAAAGTGATCATCGGGCTGTTGGCCAGTGATTTGAGTTTTGACAACGTCGAAAACCCCGGGCCATCGGCCATTATTGCGGCGCCGTGGGCGGCTATGCCCAGCCATTCGTTACCTGACAACGCACCCAATTCAGAAAATAAGGATTCAGCCGCAGGACCATCACCTTGAGCGATGGCGTTGACGCCCAAGACCACTTTAGCGGTGATACGCGAGTCCTGAAATTTTTGGTCATGTTCTTTATGCGTCATGCCGTCGTTAATCAATCGGGCTTTGGCGGCATATTCTTCTCCCATACCTTTTAAACTGTTGCTGTAAAACGCAACCGACAAAGCCGAATAAGCGACATAACGCCCATAGTCATCATTGGCTGCTTCTAAAGCCAGCGCCCCCTCAGCTGCCGCCAATCTCGGCTGCCCTGCCATTGCCAATGATACCGATGCCAGCGAGTGGATGAGTTCAGGTTTTAGGCGAGGGGAGGTTGGGTCTTTAAGGGCGTTATTGTATAACGCCAAGGCGGGATCGACAGTGTTGCCCGACAATTTCTCATAGGTGTAATAAGTAAATGTGTTTCTCATTTCGTCATACCGTTGTTTTGATAATTTTGTTAATATGGGTTGGCGGCGCCAAATACAATCAAACTTTGTTTCTGCCGATTTCTCATCGAGAAATACTAAATTGTAAAATCCAACAACGGTGGTCATAAATACTACAAATCTATTC
>JABSOG010000144.1 GCA_013216025.1 Algicola sp.
CAAGCTTGGTGGCCATGGCCGGACCCAGCACAATTTTACGCAAAAATGGCAAGAACGCTGTCAGTTGCTCCCGGGGCACTATGTCAAAAAAGCTGTTGTTTTGCTGGTGCGGGGCAACTGCTGAAAATGTTTGACAAACACCTCTACCAAAACTCGGTTATTGTATTGGGTGCGGCGTTTAGACAATTCTGCTAGCAAGCGAGAGACTTTGTCTTCTAGCGAATCACACTGTGATTTGAGCTTCTTGTTTTCGCTTTTGACTTCAATATAACGACTTTTTTCGTCGGCGATGTCACGGTTGAGCTTTTTAAATTTTTTGTGCGGGCAAGTGCCTCCGTCATTAACGTAATCGCATTTACTGCTGCAATCGTATTCTGTGGCCAGTGCGTTATCGAGCTTGCTGGTGAAATGGCCGACCATAGACGAGCCTTTTTTGCTGTTTGGATTGAATTGAGTGTTGGGATCAGTCTTGTGCAGGCAATGCAAAAAGCCCTGAAACAATGACTGAGCCTGAGCGGCAATAGAAAACGCAGCACTTTGGCTAGAAACAAGAATTGGGCAGTCCCGGGGGCATCCTTCAGGGATAAATGTGGTGTCAGTATCATTCTTCATTTTTATTCTTACTCTTTCGTTACTGCTCATTGACGAAAACAGGCTAAAAATAACCCTTTTGTTATTCTGTTGAGGCGAAAGTGTAAAGTATTCGAATATTTTTAAAAGCTAAATTCACTGGTTAACCAGTTAGGTGTTATAGGAAAACCCTTAAAAGTCAATGGTATATGAAAAATTATGAACCTTCATAGCGGCATTTACCTGCAACAAATGTACTATATGTCTTACAGTGGTAGCAACGATCGGCCAGTCTTCATTTTGTCTGGTTATGTCGACCCGTAACTATCACAGAAAATTGCTCCTCGGCTCGGGCATCGTCGGCAATGTGCTCCTCGGCAATGTGCTCCTGCATTGCTCTACCACCAACATCCATGTCGGTGTGCTTCGCCCTACTTCCTAAATCTATTTAGTCGTGCATTTACTGAATTCAGTCCATCCATGGACATCACAGAAAATTGCTCCTGCATTTACTGCATTCAGTCCATCCATGGACATAACCGGGCCGAATGGGGTTTATCAGGCGTTACAACTTACGCCAAACCAAAGTATTGCCGGGGGTTTCGCCACGAGTCCACCATTTTGCTTCAAACGTATTGCCTTGATGTGTCACCTTGTCTCCACCAACATAGGTCGCATCGTTTTTCCAAGCGGCGGCGGCAAGGTTGGTCACCGTCACAACAAAGGATTTTTCACTCGACAGCTGACCGTCAGACACTTTAACAGACAAAGTATACTGGGTGTCTTCAGTCACTTGGGGCGCAACCAACGAGATGTTGGCACCACCACCACCGAGGGTAAAATCGCTGGGCACAGTCCATTGCCAAGTGAGTGCATCGTTTTCATCATCAAAGGCATGAACGTGAATGTTTTGAATGGCTTGCTCTGTCATGCTGAGGTTATCAATCTCGTTGATGTGTGGCGCGGTGTTGGCCGGTTGTGAAACCACTGTCAGATTAAAGGTGTGATCGGCATTGTGTACCCACACCTGATTCACGGCGATATTGTTGGTATCAAACACAATTTCGTTTTGCGCATTTTTAACGCCTATTTGGATATCTTGTACGTGGTCTAAAACTAAAATCTCGGCGAGTTTTTGTTGCCAGTTACCCACGTTTGCTTCGGTGACTTTAAATGTTTGATTGATGATCTCCTGTCCAGTTTCGCCAAACAGTCTTGCCCGGGCGACATCGCCGACTTGGGCGGTTTGACCTTGCTTAACAAAGAAACCAGCCGCCAACCAGTCACCATTACCCGTGCCAGATTGTTTAATGGTGATGTCGCTACAGTTATAGAATCCTTCACCGCCCGGATCGTTGCGTTGCCAACGACTAAACAGAATGGCATCGCCGCTACGATCTGATGGAATGGCCACATACATCTCGTAGAAACGGATACCATCGGCATCTTTGATAAAATCGATGTTTTGGTGTGACTGCACCAGTTCAAGGTCGTCCCAGCCCAAAGTTTCGGTTGCTGTGTCAAAACCCGGCTTGGTGAGATAGAACCGCCAAAAGCTGGGACTATGTGGTGTATTGGCGCGGTATTTCACCTTAATGTCGCCGTTGGCATTGGGTGATACTTCAGTGCGTTGCCAATGAACAGACGGTAAGTTCATGCCTGCTTTGGCCTTGTCGGCACCAGCGCACAGGGTGCCATCAGTCAGTTTGGCCTCAACCGCCGCCTGATTATGATAATCGGCCACCAGCGCAGCAAATTCAGGCTTTTGGGTGAACTGATAATGCCCCGTGGCCAAAAAGGCCGCACGACAAGCAAGGTTGGGAATATTACTGCCATCGGCTGGCCACCAAAAACCGCCTTGCTCGTCACATATTGCCTGACGAGCCTTGGGACTAACCGGATAACCATGCGCATATACCTGAGCAGGTAAACTCAATAGGGCCGTGGCAAGGGCCACACCAAATGTTGTTATTGTTTTCATTTTGTTATTCTCTTTTTATTGTAAATTAGATTATTGACAGCGTTGTCATTTCTTTTCAAAAAAAAGGAGCTGAAAAAAACTGCAACGCCGCAGTATCAGTATAAGCAGCGATTGCCCAATTAAACAACGTAAGCTGAATTAAAACCCGACCGATTTTGACTGGTTTTCGTAATCAAAGATTTACAAGGTGATTTTCTTGACTGAGCATGGAGGCTGTCGCAGAACCCCATGGCATCAACATTATGTCCGAATAATCCGCCGTAGGGGCCGTCGAAGTGTCGCACCACCCGTGCGCGGCCTTGCCCGGGTTTATTGGCATCCCATAAAAGGGCGTGGACGGGGCCAGCCCCTACGCCACCCTTTCAAGCTTTTGTGACGATCTCCATGCAACCACACCTACCCACCATCAAAAACCACCACCCGGTTACGACCATTCTTTTTGGCTTGATACAGTGCGCTATCTGCCTGTTTAAACAAATCAATATCATTGAGCGCTTCGCCTGTTAGCGATGCTACGCCAATACTGGCCGTGACAAAGTTGGCCACGCTCGAAAATTGATGTTCGATGGCCGATTGTTCGATATTGTCTTTAATCGATTTGGCAAAGTGCTGAGCACCTGCTATGTCTGTTGAGGGCATTAAAACCACAAATTCTTCGCCGCCATAACGTGCGACAAGATCGGTTGCCCGGGTGAGTGAATTGGCTATTATCTGGGCAACCTGCTTGAGTGTGATATCACCTTTATCATGGCCATAGTTATCGTTAAACGGTTTGAAAAAATCAATGTCGATGATCATCAGTGACATCGCTTGCGATGCCCTTTTTGACGCCGCGATTGCGGTAACCAAGGTTTGATCGTATAAGCGCCGGTTGGCAATTTGGGTCAGTGCATCCACTTCGCTGAGGGTTTTGAGTGCGTTATTGGCTTCTTCTAATGCTTGGGTTCGTTCATGTACGGTTTGTTCCAACGCGTCGCGGTGCTGCTTTAAGGCCCTTTTTTCTCTTTCTTGAAACCACAAAGGAATAAACACTAACCCGATCATCAAAATTATCACCACAACCAGCACGGCGAGTATCACAATCCGAGTGAGCACAAAGGGTTGCAAGGCTTCTTTGGCATCTATTTCGGTGGTAAGGCCCATGCCCAAGTGGTCGTTCCAAGTCCACGCGCCAAAGACGGGCACACCACGGTAATCTCGGTAAGACTCCAAATAAGCGGCTGTATTGCCAGCAATTGTCTGCTGGGCCATCAGGGTTAAGGGCCTGTCTTGCAATGCTTGAGTGGGTTTAAAGCCGGTGAGGGTATTGCCGCCGGGATCACTAACGCGAATAGATAACATACTCAATTCATTCTTGCCTATCAGCCCGGCGGTTCTTAGGTGCTCGGTAAAGCGGCTTTTAGTCAGTAACGTCCCGCGTTTATCAAAGGCGTAGGTTTCGCCACTTTGACCTATTTGGCCTAACTGGGTGATCCGGCTGAAATTGGCCATGGGGTTTAACCGCAGGGTCAGTGCGCCAATGATGATATGGCGCTCATCTTTAATGGGGGCAGCAACAAAAATAGTCGGTTGTTTGTTACGAAGTTCACCAGATTTTGTCATTAAAGGCACGTCTGAACTGACACTAGGAATAAACAGGGTTTCGCCCTCAAACACTCTGTCTAGATAGGCTTTTCGTTGTTGGTTAATCAGATTCTCGGTGCCAATGTTGGCATCTCTCATAGACGCCACACTGACCCTGTTTGGGGCTATCACAAAAAAGCCCTGATCACCGTGTTTGCTTAATTGATTACCCATCAACACCCTCAGTTGGCTTAAGGCAAGGCTGTCTTGTCTCGCCAACAAGGTTTTCGACAAGTCGATTATTGCTTGATCGTTAACGACATAATCCAAATCATCCAGTCGGCCGTCCAGCCATAATTGCAAAGCCTCTTCGGTGATTTTCAGCACGGTGTCTAGCGACTTGTGAATGTTTTGTTTGGAGTCGGTTTCGATGTACACCAAGGAGACCCAGGTTGCGAGCATGATCAAACATAAAAATATCGGTGGGAATATCATCGGTGCGGTAAATTTCGCGTTTTTTTGCTTCACTTCCAAGGGTTACCTTCAACGAAATAGAATGGATGGCTACAGGGGGAAGTTTAGCACTAAACCCAAATCCATGCTAAAATCACGCGCCCAAGACACTCATATTCAAGAATATTAACGGAAATTGTACATTGAATAGCGCCCAAGCCATTTTCGCTCACAGGCAGCAATATGCCCTATAGACAAATCACCATTCATGATCACACCAGCGAAGCCAATCTGTTTGCCCGTCGGGCGTTTTTTGCGTTTTTATTTGTTATTGTCTTGCTGATTGTATTGGTGTGCAATCTATATCATCTTCAGGTTGAAAGACATGATGACTACCAGACCCGCTCTAACGACAACCGTATTAAGTTGCGGCCGATAGCACCCAACCGGGGGCTGATTTTTGATCGCAACGGCAAAATACTGGCCGAGAACAGGCCGACCTATTCGCTGGAAGTGGTGCCTGCAAAAGCCGGGGAGCTTAAAGCCATGGTCGAGCAGGTCGGCCAGATTGTTGGGCTAAGCGATGAGCGGCGCAAAAACTTTTTTAAAAATGCCAAACGACAGCGCCGTTTTAAACGTTTGGTGCTTAAAAATAACCTCAGCGACAAAGAGGTCGCTAAATTTGCGGTGCAGCAACACAAATTTCCCGGGCTGAGTATTGAAGCTCGCTTAACTCGATTTTATCCCTATGGCGATGCATTGACCCACGCTTTGGGGTATGTCGGTAAAATCAATAAAAAAGAACTGAACACCATAGATTCAAAGGGTAACAGCGCCAATTATGCGGCAACCCGTGATATGGGCAAACAAGGGCTTGAACGCTTTTATGAAAACCAGTTGCACGGTAAGGTGGGTTATCGCGAAGTTGAAGTTAACAGTCGGGGCCGGGTATTACGCACTCTGAGCACCGAGCCGCCAGTGCCAGGCAATGACCTTACGCTGACACTGGATATTGATTTGCAACAAGTCGCCCAGCAAGCATTAAAAGGATACCGGGGCGCGGTCGCAGCCATAGATGCACGAGATGGCGGCATATTGGCGTTTTATTCGAATCCCAGTTACGACCCCAATCTGTTCGTTCATGGCATCAGTTCAAAGGCTTACCGTCCGCTGATTACTTCAAAAGACAAACCGTTGATAAACCGGGTTACTCAAGGTCAATATGCACCGGCATCCACAGTAAAGCCTTTTATGGGATTGTTGGGATTGGATGAGGAATTCGTGACCGCTGAAACCAAAATACGTGATCCGGGTTTTTTCCGCATTCCCAATGTTAAACGAAAATACCGTGACCATGCCAAAAATGGTCACGGCATGGTCGACATCTACACTTCAATTGCTAAGTCGTGTGATGTTTATTATTACGACTTGTCGTACCGTCTTGGCATCGACAGGATCAGCAACTTCATGGCTCGATTTGGCTTTGGTGAAAAAACCGGTGTTGATATCTTCGAAGAAGCTAGGGCGATATTGCCGTCAAATAGCTGGAAAATGGCAGTGCATAATCAACCGTTTTATGCCGGAGACCTTATCTCGGTCGGCATTGGTCAGGGGTATTGGACTGCCACACCGTTACAATTGGCATTTGCGACCACAACACTGGCCAACAAAGGTATCGTCAGGCCGCCACATTTTGTCGATCAACAACTGGTCAGGCAAAAGGAAGCTGACCAATCGATAACAACGGCTTTGGTCATGACACAAGACCCGGATCACCCACCTATTGTGCTTAAGTCACAAGACAATTGGCAAATCGTTCTGGACGGTATGCACCAAACCGTAAAAAGTGGTACGGCTCGTAATGTGTTCAGAGGCACCGATTATGATTCGGCAGGCAAAAGCGGCACGGCCCAACGGATCAACGTGGCCGCAGACGTCGAATATGACAAAAAAGCCATCTCAAAACGCAATCTACCCAATGCGATGTATATTGGCTATGCGCCGTTTGATAACCCTGAGATTGTAATTGCGGTCACGATTGAGAATGGCGAGCATGGCGGCAGTGTCGCAGGTCCAGTGGCCAAGGCGATTATGGATCGATATTTTGAAAACAAACGACGCGTTGAAAAGCTGGATATCGCCAAGGTAATCGCGCTAAAAAGCCATTGATTTTAGGGTAATAGCAATAAATCGAAAAAAATTTGAAGGTTTCTGCAAGCCCTGTCTCTAACCCTCCATACACAGCAATAATGCAGTTGTACTTTACGGAGAGACCGATGAAAAACTGTCATGAAGTCAAAACCCACATTGATAATTTTGCCAACCTCAACGAGCAGCAGTGCCGGGAAGTTCTCGCCCATACTGTCGATTGCGAGCAGTGTGCCAAGTACCAAGTGGTTGCCGATTCTACCGCTGATTTACTGGGGTCATTCAAAAACGCATTAAAACAATTGCCAGTGAACTGCAACCTCCTTAACAATAACCTTTACCAAAAAACCAAAGCCCGAGCCGCTAAAGACCAACGCACCACGCTGGTGGGCGTGACATCAATGGTGGTGAGTTTGTTTGCCCTTGTGTGGTTTTATGCCCAAGGCGATATGGCACTTGAAGGCGCTTTAATACTGGGGGCATGGGCCATCGGTGGCGGTATTGTTGCGTGGTGGTCTGCTCGCAAGGCCAGTCGGTTCAGCTCGGTATCATCAGATCCCTCTGAGGATTTTATTCAGAGTTGGGTTAAAGATTTGGGGCGAGAAATTACAATAACCAAAGTTGTTGCAGGTTTGCTGTCTATCGAGATCTTTGCTGTTCTATTCAAACTGGTCAGCGACAGCTCTGCCCCAGAAGGTTTGCTGGTATTACTGGGCGTAGAGGCAGTGCTGGCGATTGGAGTGATTTATGCTTTTGCCGTTGAGTTACCCAAACTCAAAAATGAACTGGCCTTAATCACGCAAGACACCTGATCATGGGCGATTTAGACACCCAATTTGATTTGCAACGGTACCTAAGCAGTACCGTTGCCGAGCGCGAACGGATGATGGAAGCTTTGTTTAAGCAATATTATCCGTTTGTTTACCGTTTGGCTTTTAGCCTGTGTGGGCATGTAACAGAGGCGCAAGATGTCACTCAAGAGGTCTTTATCGCGGCGATGCAAGGGCTGGCAAAATTCAGGGGCGAGTCACAGTTAAGCACTTGGTTATACCGCATTACCACCCGCATTGCCGGTCGACATTTGGCGCGCAGGTCGAAACATCAGGGGGAGGATGATGCCATCGAATTTGTCGCCAGTCGCGAACAAGCCGATAGCGAGGTTGTCACCAGTCAGCTGATTCGGGCGATATCAAAACTGTCATTGCCGATGCGCACAGTTTTGTCGCTGGTGGCGATTGAGGGCGTGTCTCATCAAGTGGCAGCAGATGTGCTAGGGGTGCCAGTTGGTACTATTTGGTCGAGGCTGTATGCAGCCCGTAAAAAATTGGCCGAGAATATGGGTTAGGGTACTTCTCACTGGTGAGTTTGAGTGTCGTTGCTTTATGAGCTTACAGCAAAAGATTGATAAAAACGCTGTAGGGGCTGTGTCGCAGCGGACCCTGTGCCAGCCTTTGTACATATTTTATTTGTGTGCCAGAATCACTGGCGTATTCGAATACAAACAAAAACAATAAATATTAAATATACGGAACAATTCAATGAAACTACGAAAAACCTTGGCAGCTTCAGTGCTGGCCATCACTTCAACCTTCACCCTCGCTACTCAAATTGATCACGATAACCCTCAAGTTAAAATGGTGGTCAGTCAAATCCAAGCCCAACATGAGCGCAGTGAAGAGCTTCGCCAGCAAATTGCTTGGGAAAGAGCACCAATCAAAACACGCGAGGCGCTTGAAGCATTGCTCGAAGGAGAATCTCCTTTGGATATGTTGTCTGCGTCAGGAAAAGAGCGTTTTGCCCAAAGCATTGTTTTTCGCGAAAAGGGGTTAGGTGGTTTTAATTCAGGTGATTTGACTGGAGAATTGACACCGACACAAATTCATCGGATTTTATCATTGTTCGGTGCCCAGTACATAGTAAGTAAGTTTTCGGGAATGCGCATAGAAACCAAGCTGGATGCCATGTTGGCCGGTGTCAAACTGATTTCATTTGCCAAAGACTATCAAGGCTATTATTGTCAGAGTCGTGGTACGTGTAAAAAGGCTGAATCCAATGATTATATTTGCATGTCTGGTTGCTAATTAGTTTCCATCCAGAAACGTGACGTTTGCGCAAGTACTGCAGGCTGCACATGCAGGATGAAAATCGTAAGTTATTGATTAATAACATACGCTGTACGGCATAGCGCCTGTCCCGCCATTTTGGCAGATAGAAACATTCGTTTCTGGTGATGCGGCATTCCGACGGGCACTAATTAATAAGAAGGATTGAAAAATGGGTTACAAAGCTTATCTGTTGATTATTGTCATGTTGGCTTTTAGCCCATTTGCATCTGCCAAAAATTGGGCTTGTGAAAAGCCGGGTTTAGATTTGGATAAGCTATATAACGCTTTTGGTCAAATCCGCAAAGAAGATGACGATAATTTTGCGCAAACACCCGAAGGTGAACCTCTAAAAGATATTCAAGCCAATAGATACCGCTCGTTATTTTCACAGTGCATTAAGGGTAGAGTAACCTCAACTTTGATTAAAAGCCTTGATGCAAAACAGCATGTGAGATTATTCACTGCGTTGAACAAAGTGGCGTTTTATACAATGGACCAGCAAGTTGTCAGGCTAATGGAAATGCTAACGTCTGCAGAGTTCGGTATTTCGAAGGTTTCGGATAAGCAATGGCAGCTGCTACACAGGGCATATATGATGTCGCGTCAATTTGAAAAGCTCAATGACTTGGTGAAAAGTCACCCTTTGTTGTTTCCTGAACCACTACCTGTAATCAATGCAAAGGCAATAGACCAACGCTCTTTATATCAGGTAGATAAAAACAAACAGAGTCTGTCTCAAAAACCTTTCGAATTTCCTTCTGGCGGACACTTGGTTGTGGTCAGCTCGCCAATATGTAAGCCGTGTAAGCAAGCAATCGGCTGGTTGAAGTCAAAACCAGCGGTATTTGATGTCGTTGTCAAAAACTCAACTTGGATCACCCCGGTGTTTGGCGATATGTTTTTTGATGAAATCAAACAATCTCACAAAGATTATGCGCCAATTGAAATGAAATATACCTATCAGGAAGGTCAATGGCCTGAGATAGAGTTTTGGGGTACGCCGAGTTTTTATTTCTATATGGACGGCAAACTGGTTAAACAAGTGGTTGGCTGGCCCGGCAACGATAGAGCAAAAGCCTTATTGGCAGGGCTGAAAGCCATAGCCCTGCTGTAAACAATTCAAATTAAATCCGTAAGCCCTGAACAAGCCGTCCAAATATTGACCTGACAGAATTTATGCGTATACTACTCAGCTCTGTCATACATGAGGTTTTCAATTGTATTCACTTAAAATCAAGTCATTAATGGTTGTTTTGATGCTGCTGGTCTTTGTTGGCCAAGCGACTGCGTCTGCCGTTATGCCTTGTGAAATGGATGCGCAAACTTCTATCGGCTCGATGATGATGGATCACGACATGAGCGACATGGCCAGCGGTGATATGAACTGTTGTGACCAAGATTGTAGTTGCCCCATGGGCAGTTGTGTTTCAGCGGTATTCATCAATACGCCTGTGTTGATTGAACCCGAATTAAATTCTCAAAAAATTGTTCAATATTCAACCCAAGGGTTAATACAAACCCTCACTTCTCTCTATCGTCCCCCTATACTAAGTTAACATAGGATAATTCCGTCTGAGTTTCAGCGGTTTTGTCTGTTGACGCAGTATCTGTTAACGCAGTAATAGCGGGGCTAAACGCTGTTGTGCTCCTGCACAGCGCCTTACCTACATCCGTGTAGGTAAAACGCAAAAGCACCCGCCTACCGAAATTTGTGATCCCCCGGGGGCATTATGTATTTATATCAAAAAGTAATGGCATTGCTGGCCATTACTACTCTTTCATCACCCGTTTTAGCACAAGAGCAACTGACCCTTGAAATGGCCATTAAAGCTGCGCACAAATATGATCCGTGGCTGGTGGGCAATCGCCATACTCAGCAAGCGATTGAAGCCATGAGCGTGGCAGCGGGGACTATGGACGATCCTAGAGTTTCCATCGGTATGGTTAATTTGGCCACCGACAGTTTTGATTTCTCCCAAGAACCCATGACTCAACTCAAAGTGGGTGTGTCGCAAATGTTGCCTCGCGGCGATTCGTTGGCCATCAAGCAAAATCAATTGAGCTTAACGGCCAGTCAACACCCCTTGCTGCGACAAGATCGCCGGGCAAAAGTGGCTGTTGAGGTGGCCAAGTTATGGCTTGATGCCTACAAGGCACAACAAAGCATTGTGTTGATAGAACAAAGCAGGGTGTTGTTTGAACAGTTGGCTGACGTGGCTCAGGCCAGTTATTCAACCGCCATCGGCAAAACTCGCCAGCAAGATATTGTGCGTGCCGAGCTAGAGTTAACCCGGCTTGAAGATCGTTTGGCGATGTTGAAGCATCATTTGGTGATGTCTTCAAAAAAGCTCTCGCAGTGGTTGGGTGAGATGCCCGTATTACAGTCTTTGTCGTTGCCTAAGCAATTGCCGAATGTTCAAGAGAGCGCCGGAGAGCTGGCCAATCACCCTGCCTTAAAAGCGCTAGAGCAAAAAATAAAGGCCAGCAGCAGCGGTATTACTTTGGCAAAACAAAAATATAAACCGCAATGGGGCCTCAACGCCAGTTATGGTTACCGTGATAATGCGCCAATGGGTGGCAGCCGTGCTGATTTGTTTTCGGTTGGCGTGTCGTTCGACATCCCCATTTTTACAGATAACCGCCAAGACAAAGAAGTGCAATCGGCCATTTCGAGTACTGAGGCGGTAAAGTCTGATAAATTGCATTTGCTGCGACAGCTCACTGCATTAATGCAAACAACCAAAGCCCATCTGCATCGTTTACACGAACGGCACACACTCTATAACGACAGGTTATTACCGCAAATACACGAGCAGGCCGAAGCCTCATTGACCGCATACACCAATGACGAAGGTAATTTTACTGACGTGGTTAGGGGGCGGATCGCCGAACTCGACGGGCAAATCGAAGCGTTGGGCATTGATGTCGACACCCAAAAAACCCTCATTCAATTGAATTACTTTTTTATCACCAGTGGCGATCATCAAGTGGCCAAAACAATCCAACGTACAGGTGCCTAATTATGAATAATTTTAAAACACTGATCGCAGGCGCTTTTTTAGGTGCTGTTATCACAGCCGCAGGTTTCTCTTTATGGCCTAAGCCGCCTGCTATAGGCGAGCAAACCGCCAGCGCAGAAAAGAAACCTTTGTATTGGGTCGCCCCAATGGATGCCAATTATCGCCGTGACAAACCAGGTCAATCTCCCATGGGTATGGATTTGGTGCCGGTTTATGCCGGCGGTGATACTATTGATGGCGAAGGCCCGGGTACCATCAAAATATCGCCCGAAGTGGTGAATAATCTGGGAGTGAGAACGGCAACGGTCAAGCGTGAAGCGCTGCGCTCTGAAATCAAAACGGTCGGTTATGTTCGTTACGACGAAGACCAACTGGTGCATATTCACCCCAGAGTAGAAGGCTGGATTGAAAATCTTTATGTCAAAGCCGCAGGTGACCCGGTTGAAAAAGGCCAACCGCTTTACGACATTTACAGCCCGGCATTGGTCAACGCGCAAGAAGAATTGGCACTGGCCATCAGCCGTAAAAACAAACGTTTGATTCAGGCTGGCAAAGACCGCTTAAAGGCGTTGCAGATGCCTGAACGTGCCATTGAAAAGCTGATGAAAACCAAGAAAGTGGAGCAATTTGTCACGCTATACGCACCGCAAACCGGGGTGGTCGACAACCTCAACATCCGCGAAGGTTTTTTTGTTAAACCGGGCACTTTGTTGATGTCGATTGGTACGCTTAAGCAGGTCTGGGTTGAGGCCGAAGTGTTTGAACGTCAGGCTTTTCAGGTGGCTAAAGGGCAGACTGTGATTATGTCTTTAGACTTTTTACCCGGTAAGCAGTGGCATGGCGAAGTCGATTATGTCTATCCAACACTTAATGCCAAAACCCGCACGGTTAAAATTCGCTTGCGCTTTGATAACCCTAAAAGGGAGCTAAAACCCAACATGTTCGCCCAAGTGGTGATATACGCCCAAAGTGACGACAGCACTTTGCTGGTGCCCAGAGAAGCCGTCATTCGAACCGGTAGTGCCGACAGAGTCGTGCTGGCGCTTGGCGAAGGCCGTTTCAAATCAATTGAAGTGAAACTCGGTCGTTTTGACGAGCAATTTTTTGAGGTGACCAGTGGCCTGAAAAGTGGTGAAAAAATCGTGACTTCGGCGCAATTTTTACTCGACTCAGAGTCTAGTAAATCCTCTGATTTCAAACGGATGAATCATCAAGTAGAAGAAGACACTCAAGTATCATCGGCCTGGGCTATGGCGACTATTAACAGCCTAATGAGCGGACATCGGATGATCAATATCAGCCACGAGCCCGTGAGTGAGTGGGATTGGCCTGAGATGACCATGGATTTTGACGTGGCTGAGTCGGTTGATTTTAGCCTATTGGCGCAAGGCCAGCGTTTGCGGGTTGAAATGCAAAAAATGGACAATGGCAGCTATCAGGTGATTGATATCGACATACCTGAATCTACCACTGTTGACGGTGTCATCAACAGTGTTATGGCCGACCAGCGGATACTGAATATCAGCCGTGGACCGATTGAAAAGTGGGGCCGCCCGGCAGCCACCATGGATTTTATTGTTGTCGAGGGTTATGACCTGTTAAAGGCGGATAAAGGTATGCCTGTTCGTTTCACTTTTACCATTGAGAATGGTGAGTTTTTGATCAGTGTCATTGAGTTTAAACAGAATAAGAAGGAGCAGTCTAATGATTGAGTCCATTATTCGCTGGTCTGTCACCAACCGTTTTTTAGT
>JABSOG010000145.1 GCA_013216025.1 Algicola sp.
GCTTTTTTTGACAAAGATCATAGCTGTGTTGATGGCACAGACTACCCCAGTACAATCATCGAACAAAGTGACTCACAGGAAACGTCTAGTTGAGTATGCGTATTATCACCGACAGGTTGGGTAAATGGTTGCCTAATAAAATATCTCCTAATAAGAGCCCCCTTAGTAAAAAACTTCTTTTGATACTGAATACCCTCGTCACCATCGCTTTTTTTCTACTGTTATATGATATTTTCAACGTTTACTTGCCCGAAGCCCAAAATGTGCTGAACGGCTCTTTTATGATTGCGCTGGTGTTGTATATCGTCAGTCATATCGTGCGTATATTTAGGTTACTGCTGTTGCTGGTTGAGCAAAACAGCGTGTTGGGGTCTAGCGTTAAAATTCATTTATTTTCGTCGGTAGTGTCATTCATTCTGCCCTTTAAACTGGGAGACTTTGTGCGAATAAGTTATATCTCGGTGTTAACCGGTTCGGTTTATAAAGGGGCCAATATTGTCATCATTGAACGTATTTTTGATGCGTTTTTTATCTTCGCACTGATCCTGCTTTGTCTATTTTTTAATGTCGAAATTGGCGAATTTGGCATGCTACTGGCCACTTTTGTCACCGTAGGCATCGTTTTATTCTTTCTGACATTTTTTGGCATCCATCCTCTGTGTGCTTATATCGAGTTGATATTGTTGAAAAACAGTGTCAGCAAAAGAAGTTTAAAGGTCATTGGGTTTTTAAGCCTGTTACAAAATATCATTGCCTCGCTGCAATCTCAGCTTAAATTAAAAGGCATTGTGTTATTCATTCTAACCACCATCATTTGGTCGTTAGAGTTAATGACCATACTGATATTTGCCCAGCAACAAATCCCCGGTTTACCCGAAGCCCTAGGCGAAGCTTACCGCTATTTAAACAGCGTATTTACGCTTGAGAATACCAATATGAATTATCGCGTTATCTCAGGTGTTGGGCTGGTACTGAGCATCAGTACTTATGTGGTCTTTCGTCAAGTGCAAAAGGTTATCAGGCGTGACTTCCCTAATAAAATAAAGAGCTATTTATGAAAAGAGCCATAATTTTTGTTTTTGACGATATTACCCAAACGCCCCCGCAAATTCGTGCTTTGATTGACTGTGATCATTTTGGTGAAGTCGTCAGAAAACGCTCTTCTTTGGCTCAAGAATTTAAAGCCATCGCCACCAACTTAACGGCACAGCGTTTTGTCCACCTTAAATCAGCGCAAGACAGAACAAACCTGATGGATGAGCTGTTGGCCACAGGCGTTGAGCAAAACACCATTATCCACTGCGATTCGGCCATCTCTATTGTTGACCACCCAGCCTTTGTAACCTCGATTGAGCAAGCGGTGATATCAGGGCGATTTTTGAGCCTAGATGACCAGTTAAGCGTTGTTTGTACGTCTTCAGCCATACAATATAAAGAGTACCTTCAGCTCAAATATGCCCAGCGCTCTACTCCAGCACGGATAATTATTGATCAACTGAATATTGTGATAAAAACCAAGCAACTGGTTTTACGTATCGATAACTTTGATAACTTTTTAGATTATATTTCTGGCGAGCTTGATACCAGACACTTCAATCAGGTCAGCAGCGACTTGTATTTCATCACCAAGCGTTCGACCGACAAAGATAAAATACAAGCCGAATATCAGTTTTTTAGCCTCATTCCAGAAGCGATGCAAATTTGGTTCGTCCAGCCTTTTGATTTTCAGATCAATGATGATATCGCCTCTTATCGAATGGAAAGACTAAAGCTGCCTGATGTTGCGGTGTTGTGGATCCATGGCGCCATCAACAGCAACCAATTTGGCGCTTTGTTAAATAAACTGGCTTTATTTTTAGCTAGCAGAGCCGAGACAAAAGTCGATAAAACCGATGTAGCCGCCACTTTTGACAGCCTATACCTGACCAAAGTCAAAACACGTCACGACCAGCTCAAGCAATGGCCATTGTATAACAAGTTCGATAAATTGATTGCCGGTGGCACCGAGTTTGACAGCATTGATCAGGTTTACGAAAAATATTATCAAGCACTCAATAAAGTCAAAGGCAGTTTGTTAAAGTACGCCAAACAGCGAAAAGTGGTTGGCCATGGCGATCCGTGTTTTTCAAATATATTGTACGACAAACAAACCGGGTTACTGCGTTTAATCGATCCCAAAGGCGCCACAACCGAGCCCGAGATTTGGACTGACTTTTTTTATGATTTTGCCAAAATATTCCATTCGATCTTGGGCGATTATGACTACATAAACAATGGTATTTACAGTGTTGAAATGAATGCGCAATGTCAGCTTGAGGTGGTAATTGACCACCGGACCCCCGCCTTAAAAACCGAGTTTATTGATTATATCCACTCTTTAGGCATCAACAGCCAAGAATTAAGAGTGCTCGAATGCTCGCTGTTTTTATCTATGCTGCCCCTGCATATTGATATGCCACACAAAGTGTTTGCATTATTAGTCAGGGGCATCGAAATTTTAAGGGAAGCCCAATAAAATGGCACAAGCAAAAACCAATATCGTGATCACCATGGGTGGCAATGGCACCCGCTTCACCAAGGCGGGTTTTGACCAACCCAAGTATATGATAGCGGCCAATGGCAGAAGCTTGTTTTTATGGTCATTACTCAGTCTCGATGCCTTTTTGGTCAACGCCAATGTGATATTTGTGGTTAAAAAAGAAGATAACGCCGATGACTTTATTGCATCAGAATGTCAAAAAGCCGGACTCAGTGATTATCAAATAATGCCACTAGAACAACTGACCAACGGACAAGCAACCAGTGCAGCCCTGTCAGTCGATTTGTGGGATGATACCTGCCCGCTGGCAATCTACAACATTGATACCTTTATTGAACCCTTCAATCTGGTGCCGCCACAGGCCCAAGACGTCGATGGGCTTTTCCCGTGTTTTGTCGCCGAAGGTGATCATTGGAGCTTTGCAAAAATTGACGATAACGGGATTGCGGTTGAAGTGGCCGAAAAAAGACGTATTTCTCAATACGCATCGATTGGATTGTATTGGTTTAAGACCACCCAGTTGTTTCTCGATGCTTTTAAGGCCACTTACAGCCAAGACGACTCATTGGTCAATGGCGAAGCGTATATCGCGCCTTTGTACAAATATATTATCGATAAAGGATTAAGAGTTAAGGTCGATGTGATTGCCAATAATGTCGTTCATCCCATTGGCACCCCAGCGGAGTTGGCGGTGTTTAAAGCGCTTCCCGAAAGGTTTTCTTTTTCGTTCTAAGGTGGCGTTAACCCCGCAGGCCACAAACATCCTTCAGTGCGGGGTTAAAACACTTACATTGTTGAGCGCTCAAACATAAAACTGCCCCTTATTTTTCGCCAAATGCGCCTGTTTAAGCTACAATAAACACTATGATGTTCATTTAAGTTTAAAGGCTGATGATCAACAATGGAGATAAATCATAACGAGGTAACTTGCCTTAATTGCAAATCCATTAATCTCCAATGGAAAGTTTTTTGTACCCATTGCAAGTCTATTTTGGTGCCAAAAAAAATAGCAGCCATCTGCTCTCAATGCAACCAAACAAACCCAAGCCCTCAAACCTATTGTACATTTTGCAGTGCAAAAATGCCCTCAGATAAAATCGAAATCAACTGTTTTTCATGCCAACAGACAAACGACTCTGACAGTCGATTTTGTTCAAATTGCGGTGCAGCACTGAATCCGGCAAAAGAAGCCAGATGTAAAAAGTGCTGTGCCGTGCTGGCACAGCCACATGCCCGCTTATGCCAGGAATGCGGCAGTTTTCAACGAGGTTTTAAAAGCCATATCGGATTTTCAGCAACCTTGGTTGCCATATGTACAGCATTACTTTCTACCTTTTTGGCATTGGCTACTTTCATGGAAAAACAGCATCTTGAACTGTTACCGTGGGGGATGAACCAAGCGTCTCTAGATAAAGATAATTTAATGCTGAATATGGAGATCATCAACCCCTATAAAGAAGATGTCTATCTAAAGTCTTTTAAAATACAAGCCAATCATCAGTGGTCAAGCTATGAAAAATGCCAATTTGAGCACTTTGACGGACAAACAAAACTCGACAATCTGTTTAGTTGGTCTGTCACCATTGAAACCAATTCACTTATTCTGGCCAGCGAAACCTTTAAATTTGACAAAGTGATGTCAGTAACTAAATTAAGAACAATGCCAAAGTGGGATGAAGTCAAAATAGGATGTCTCAAATTAATCACTGAAAACAGCGACTTGTCAGCCCACAGAAGCTGTCAGGTTGAATTGGAAATGTTGTATATACCCATTTTTTTGAGTGGTTTACGCTTTTCGACTGAGCAAGTCAAACAGTCAAATTCTCTAAAAGTGAGCAACAAAATATGCGATCAATTAATATCAAGTCTACTTTAATCAACTGTCAGTGGTTATTGTGTTTGTTAATGCTGACATTTCAGGTCAATGCCAATAATAAATGCCCTCATGCAAAACACCTGAAAATACACCTAAAAGATCATCAGAGCAGCTTGCTGGATTCCATTCGCTTTGTACGTTACAACTACGTTGATACTTTGGATGCATTCCACGATGACTATACAGCAAGGGCAGATGACCCCCCTTTCAATTTTCTATTTCGCCTCAAGCCAACAACAACGACCAACATCAAGAAACATTTCGATATGACCGATTTGTCCTTGGAGGTGACATTAAAAAAGCCGAATAAAATCCCCATTGGTCCCTGGTTCTGTTCCTGTGAGCAATATAGAGAAATAAAGTACATAGAGTATAGTTTTTCCGTGTTTGATGTATTTGACTATTCAATTGAATTAATCGGCAGCGGTGAGGAGCAGCAATTTAATGTATTCGACGATCAAGTAACAATTGTCTATGGCGATGCCATTAAAAAGAAAATGGCAGCAACACGCACAACAGAATGCCAAATGGACGAAAGAAGCATATTGAACCCCGGCGCAAAAATGAAGGCGCTTAAATACGTTGATTCAAAAGGTAAAATTGCAATCCCTTGGCAGTTTATATTAAACAGCAACAAATACAGGTACACAATAGAAGTAGCAGTGAACGAACTCAAGCTCAATCAGGCTTTTGTCATCACGCTTCGAAAATTACTGGAAGAGCAGGATTTTTCATTCGATAGTGCGTTATCGGGCAATGCTGCGCACAGTTATTTAAGTAACAGCTTAAGAGATCACCGACTCAAAAAAGAACAAGACAATATGGCTATGAAAGTAACACTGAAGGAAGCCAAATAATGAAAAATTTGATGTTATGTTCACTGCTGGTTTTATTACAGATCAATACCGCCGCATTAGCTGACGAAAATCTCATTTTCAGCGTCAGCGACTTCATTAACCCAAAAGAACTCAATTATGAGTTCGGCAGTAATAACCCGGCACAGCTGTCGCTATTAGCCATTGCACCGGCTTTTGGTTACATTCAAGATTTGGAATATCAGGACGAAAATTCAACGGTCGACACGGTATTCAAAGCAGTGTCTGCAGATTTTTATTCGGGCCGTTATCAAGTCGGTTTACAAGTTTCAGACTTTAACAGCTCTCGGTTCAGCACCAATAATATAATCAAAGAATTGCAGCTCTCTTTTTACACAAAGTTACGTGATGACAGTAGCTCAATCGCCAGATACTCAATGTATATTTCTGATGGTAATGATCTCAATGGCATAGATTTTAACGACATTCGTCTGACCAGCGAAGTCAGCCTGCAGGAAAAGGATGATGGTGGTTACGGCCATCCATATGGTGGTGCGTTTGAATTTCGATATCGCAAAGTCAGAGGTGCTGACGACATAAAATCATTTAAGTACAGATTCAACAGGACGTTCTACCTGTCTTACAGGCATCAATTTGATGCGGGCATTTCGGTCGGTGTAGAAAAAGATCAGAATAGCTTTGATTTGGCCATAACCAAACTGACCTTTAATTACAGCTATAGAACCCGATGGGAGTTTGATGTGATGTTCAGATGGCACCCGACCTATGACCATCAACCCGGACTGGAAAGTCACAAATTCGGCCATCAACTTTCATTTTTTGTGATCACCCCTTTCTTGAACATGTTTGAGCGTTGAGAAAAACAGGCAGAGAATAAGTGTTTCATATTAAGGTTCAACAGCGCTATCGCACCTCAACGAATCATCAAAGTTATTCCTATTCATTTTTACAAATAAAGTACGTTCGCACATGGCCAGACATTAACCCGGTAAAATGCGAACAGAAGGTTAGACTAAAGTTGGAGAATCGTTAAATCTCAACAGATTTAAAATTAGAAAACAATGCTTTTGCTGTCAAGACCCATTTAATAATAATCAAACATGTGGACATTTAGCAGCAAGTTCAATGACCTCCATTCATCGCATAACAACGGCAATACACCCTGTTCGACAGACTAGAGTTTAATTATCGACCAGCACAAAGCGGGGCTAAAGGAACGTGTCACAATTATGTGACATCAGTCCTAATTATTGACTATACTGAAAAAACCACTGTAAATACCGACACATTATGCGCCCAACCCAGTTACTTTTGCCCAAATATTGCCTGCTATATGCAGTCGCAGTCGCCGCCTTCCCCACCACAACTTTTGCAAATCAAGATGAATTATTTGATTTATCGTTTGAAGAATTGTTTGATGTCACGCTGAGTATCGCGTCAAAATCAGCACAAACCATTGGCAAAGCGCCTTCTACGGTCACCGTGTTTACCCGTCAGGATATTGTGCGACTGAGTATCAACAATGTAGAAGACATTCTTAACTTTGTGCCGGGAATGCAGGTTACCCGCAACGAAAGCAACAATATCGGCCACACCTTTCAGGCCCGAGGGCGGTATACCCTTGGCGGCCGTTCGGTGCTGGTGTTGCTCAATAATCAGCGCCTCAACCATGACTGGACCGGCGGTGCCAACTGGACCACCCAATTGGTGTCGGCCAACAATGTCAAACAAATCGAGGTGATCCGTGGCCCAGGCTCTGCATTGTATGGATCAGATGCATTTAATGCAGTGATCAACATCATCACCGACAATACCCTCAACGAAGGGGCCATCGAACTGGGTAGCTTCGACAGCAAGCGCGGTTATGCTGCAATCTCTTCGGGTCCTAACGAAGACATTAAAACCTCGCTGTTTTTAAATTACTTTTCAGATAACGGTGACAATTACATCACCAAAGAAGGCGCAACCCAAGACCCGGTTTACGGTTATGAAATATCGGGTTTTGTCGGTTACCAAAACCTTCAGTTCAGCCTGCGCCATGTTTTTCGCGAAGCAGAAGATTTTTACCAGTTTGGTGCCATTGACAACAACATCAACAAAACCACCTCCAAAAACACCATGGTGTCACTCAAATACCAGTTTGAACCCATGGAAGATTTCACCCTGGAAGCATTTGCCTACTATCACGACCGCTATCAAAAATCGTTCTTCGAACCGCTCGACCCCGAATTCATGAGCTACCTGTTCAGTGTTGGTATCGCCCAAGATCCCAGCCCGGTCTTGGGTGGCCCTTTGTATGAGTTAAGTGAAGCGGGTATCAATCTCGACGGCAAGTATGCACTGGGCAGCAGTCACAACCTGTCTTTCGGTTTGGTGTATCGAAAGCCTAAAATGGAAACGCTGAGGTTGCATGGCAATCATGACATTGCCGACATCACCTCTATTTTGGTGTTAGGTCAGCCCGGTCAAATTCGTTATTATGGCCAGAGTCAAATCAGTGCCAACTTTGGCGAAGAATCCTCGCGCACCAATATCGGTTTGTATATCCAAGACCAAATCTCATTCACTGAAAAACTCGACGGCACCTTTGGCATTCGCTTTGATGACTACAGCGATTTTGGCAGTACCACCAATCCTAGGGCCTCGTTGATTTATGGCGCAAACGAAAACCATTCATTCAAGTTGATTTATGGTGAAGCTTTCAGGGCGCCTTCTTATGGCGAGCTGACCGTATTTAACAATCCGGTTGACGCATCAAACCCAGACTTGTTGCCTGAAAAAATAGCCACCAGCGAAATTGCCTGGATCCTCAACAAAGACGACATTCGCGTGGTCAGCACCTTGTATCACAGCAAAATTGACGATGTCATTGAAATCGCGCTATCCACCGCACGGCCACCGCTGACCGAACCAGTCAACGGCGGCACGCTTGAGATCAGCGGCATTGAAATTGAAGCAAAAAAACGATTCAGCGACACCTTTGCCATGGACATTAACTGGTCGCACAATTTTAAAATGCAACAAGATCCACAAATCCTCGCACGCAATACCGCCAGCGTTATTTTTAGTGCCAATCTGGCACCTTGGTATTTTAATCTCAATGCCTTATACAAAGACAAAGTTGAGCACGAACGCCTCGACTCATCCGGGGTATTGCAGCGTACTAACCTCGATGATTACTGGCTGGTCAATTTTAATACCCGCTACCAATTTTCTAGCACCCTGACCGCCAAACTGGCCGTCAGCAACCTGTTCGACAAAGCTTATTTCTCCACCAATATCAGCGCCGAAACCATTTATAACGGCATGCCCAACCGCGGTCGTCAAATCACTCTGGCGCTTGAATACAAATGGTGATTGGTATTGAATTGCCTTATACTCAATGCCACAATCCCTGATAAATCAAAAACCTATTGTGAGTCACCCCGACAATGTTTTATTAGCAAGACAGCCCATCTTTAACCGCAAAATGCAGGTATTTGGCTACCAACTGCAATACCAAGACAGCACTCAAACCAGCGCTTTTTCCAGTGTTTTGACAACCCCGGCCAAAGCTGACCAAGCCGCCGCCAGAGTCATTGTCAATGCATTTACCTCAGCAGGTGAGTTTTCGGTGTGTGATGAGTTGCCCACTTTTATTCGAGTGTCTTCACAGCTGTTATACTCGGGCAACCTGCTGTCATTGCCGCCAACCACCATCATTTTTGATGTTATTGACGCGTTAGAGCCTGATGAACAGGCACTCAAAACCCTCAAACTTTACCGCAAACACAAGTTTCGTTTGGCCATTGGGGTAAACCGCGGCACCATTAACGACGACAACGACAAAGCCCACCCATTGCTTAAAGAGGCCGACTTTATCCGGCTCGACATCAACGCATTGGGCATCGAAACCTTTCGCCGCGTGCACAGTGAACTGACCACCAGCCACCCAAATGCCAAAATCATCGCCTCGATGGTGCAAACCCAAGTTCAGTTGCGTCATTGTCAGTCAGTACCAAACGAGCTTTTTCAAGGTCAGTTTCTCTGTCGGCCTGCCATCGTCAAAGGCCGAGGCCTGAGTTATTCACAAAATGCCAGTTTACAATTGGTTGGCGAACTGCAATCACCAGACATTACCCCACAGCGCATCGCCGAACTGTTAAGCCAAGCACCTCAGCTCAGCTATCGTTTGCTAAGATTAATTAATTCAGCCACTTACGAGTTAACCAGAACCATTGAATCGCTGCAAGAAGCGGTAATTTATCTAGGCCTTTCGGTCATTTGCCATTGGGTTAGCCTAATGGTATTAGCCGATGCTTCGGGTAAACCTAAGGCATTGGTCTTGTCGACCCTCATTCGCGCCAAAATGAGTGAATCTTTGTGTCAAAAGCTCTATCCCAAAGACAGCTCTAGAGCGTTTCTGACTGGCTTGCTTTCAACGTTGGATGCGATGCTCGATATCTCTTTAGAACAGGCGGTATCACAACTGCCGCTGTCAGCCCAAATCAACGAAGCATTGCTCAACAAAACCGGACCATTAGGTGAAATTTGCGCAGCGGTGATTGCTTATGAACAGGGCGATTTCAGCACCGCAAAGGAGGTGATAAAGATAGAAGATTATCAGTTTTTTGTCGCCTACGGTGAAGCGGTATTGTGGGCCAATGGCGTTTGTAATCAATTGTTTAAATAGTGACTATTCGCCAAAAGAGTTAAACCATGACAGACAAAGACGCAAACAACCTTAAAATCGGTGAACTTGAAAAGCAGCTAGAGCAAGCACTAGTCGAGCGTGATGAATTAAACCGTTCACTCAACCTGATGTCAGCCCACTTTGAACAGATCATCAATGCCAAAACTCAAGCATTAGAAGAAGCCCGCGACATGGCCCTATCGGCCAGCAAAGCCAAGAGCGACTTTTTATCCAACATGAGTCACGAAATTCGTACGCCGCTTACCTCCATCATTGGTTTTTCTAATAGCCTGTCTGACGAAAGCCTCAGTGAAACAGACATCAACGTGGCCACATCATCCATCGTGCGCAATGCCCATCACTTGATGAATATCATCAACGACATTCTTGATTTGGCCAAAATTGAGCAGCAAACCTTTGAACTTGAGCAGGTCGAGTTTGACCTGTTGAACTTGTTGCACGAGGTTGAAGAGTCGGTCAGCCTGCAAGCGATTGAAAAAAACTTGTGGTTCAACGTCAACATTCACTTTCCCATCCCGCAGCACATCATCTGCGACCCTACTTGGGTCAAACAAGTGCTGTTGAATCTGGCCAGCAATGCGTTGAAGTTCACCAACGAAGGTGGCATCGACATTAATGTGGGTTATCTAGCCGACGACAGTAAAATCGCCATTGAAGTGATTGATACTGGCATTGGCATTACATTAGCCCAACAAAAAAAGATCTTCGAACCGTTTTCTCAGGCCGACACCACTACAACCCGTCGGTATGGCGGCACCGGTCTCGGGCTGACTATTTGTACCAAACTCGCCCAACTCATGCAGGGTGAGTTGACCCTGTCTAGTGAGCCGGGCCGGGGTAGTCGTTTCAGCTTTGCATTTGCCATAGCACCGGTAAACAAAGCCAACATTATTGATAATATCAGTCAGGTCATTACCAGCCACGACACTGCTGAGCAATTGCCAATGCTGATCCCAGGGTTGCGTGGCCATGTATTAGTGGCCGAAGACTCACTGGACACCCAAAATCTGGTGGCCTTGTACATCAAAAAAACCGGGGCGCAGGTCACCTTTGTCAATAATGGCCAATTGGCAGTCGAAAAAGCCATGGCCGAAACCTTTGATCTGGTGCTGATGGACATCCAAATGCCGATTGTTGACGGTATTGAAGCCACCGCATTATTACGCCAAATTGGTTTTCAAAAACCGATCATCGCCTTTACGGCCAACGCCGAAAAGCGATCGCTAGACAACGCCCTAGAAGCGGGTTGTGACGGTCATATCACCAAGCCGATTGATCAGAGTTTATTTTTTAGGGTACTGGCAGAATATTTGCCCCATGGCGACAATCCGGTTGAAAACGCTGGCGACAGTTTTTTAGATGATGAAGAGTATCATGCCATTAGGCGCACCTTTATCAGTCGAACGCCAAAAATAATGACCGAGTTAAACCAGACACTGGCGCAACAAGACTGGCAACATGCCAGAGTATTGATTCACACTTTCAAAGGCACTTGTGGTTCTTTGGGGTTTAAACATTTGTATACTGTCGTCAAGCAAATAGAACAACTGCTAGACAAAGCAATAGACGGCAAAACCGGTGTTGATATTCAGACCGATGCTAATATTCAGACCGATAAACTGCAGCAAGAAATCGACCGTAACTTAAAAGCAATGAACATTGGAGCGCAATAAAGATGAACAAATCCGATATCAAAATCCTCGTCGTCGATGATGTATCAGAGTTAAGGGCATTTTTAACCGGTTGCCTCAAACAGCTGGGGTTTTTAAATGTCAGTCAGGCCCGGGACGGCATTGACGCGATGCAACAACTGAGGAAAAACCCCAGAGACATTGTTTTTCTTGATATTGAAATGCCCAAACAAAACGGCATCGAAACCCTAAAGGAAATTCATCAATACAACCCCGATACCTTTGTCATCATGCTCAGCTGTCACAGTTCTTTAGACAATGTCAAAGAAGCGATCAGCAACGGTGCCAGCGGATTTATCGTTAAACCTTTTAGCTCCGACAAAGTAAAAGAATCGCTGCTACATTTCACCAAGAACTTTGTTGAAAAACGGCACCAGGAGGCTGTAGTAAAAGACATTTGGGGACAGTAGGAGATTGAGTGAAGCAGGAGCCTCAGCCGAGGAACACATTACAAGGACTCAGTACAGATACAAGATACAATCGCTTGATATAATGGACCGAGTCATTTGGTCATAATGCACTAAGCTTATATTATATTTTTGTTAACAATGTTGAAGTATGACTAGTTGTAAGCTCCGAATTAAATTTGTGTCATTTTCGCTTTGCCTTGCCCTGCTTTGTCACTTCCTACCAGCCTATGCTACTGATGCAAAGCCTGATGCTAAGCCTGATACAAAGCCCAATACAAGCATAGATAAAAAAACCGAAACGCCTGTCACGCTCGACAACAAAAGACCCGCCGTCATTGCCCTTAATGACTGGGCCAGTCAACGGGTTTTATCTTGGGTGGTTGGCCGACTATTGACCGAAATGAAAGTGCCTGTGGTGTATCAAGACATCAAAGTTGATGATCAATGGGGTGCCTTCAGGCTCGGACTGCTTGATGTACAAGTCGAACTTTGGCAAGGCACCAACTTCAAGCGGTATGACCAGCATATTCTAAAGGGTTTTATCGTTAACGCGGGCAATCATACCGCCACTGCCCGAGAGGAATGGTGGTACCCCAGTTATGTCAAACCCATGTGCCCCGGCTTGCCCGACTGGCGAGCCTTATTAAAATGCTCAAATGTTTTCGCCACCCCAGACTCCGCAGGCCGAGGGGTTTATTACTCTGGCCAATGGAACACCAAAGGCGGCATTCGAGTCAGGGCGTTGAACCTCAACTTTAATATCAAACGGCTAGAAGATGATGCCGCTTTGTGGCAGTTGCTGTGGCAATCGATGAAACAACGCAAACCCATCATCATGATCAACTGGACACCCAATTGGACAGATACTCGCCTGATCGGCGAGTTTGTCGAATTCCCCCCATATGACGACCTATGCGTGACATATGCCAGCTGGGGACTCAATAAAACCCTTCGCTACGATTGCGGCAACCCCATCTCTGGCTGGGTCAAAAAAATCGTCTCACCGAGGTTTGAGAAAAATCATCCGTGCGCTTTTAGAGCTTTGAAAAAAGTCGCCTTTACTACTCAAATGATGTCTGAGGCGGCAGCATTGGTGATCACCGATAAATACACCGAGCAGCAGGCAGCGATTAAATGGATGGAGATGTTTAAAACGCAGTGGGAGGAGTGGGTTGGGGAGGGGTGTTGAAGTTGGTGCAGAGCAAAGTGTGAGGCTTCGTTAATGGCTGGAGGAACGGAGGCTCCGCAAGGGGGTCAAAGCAAAAAAAGTGCAGGGACAGGCAAGCTGTCCACAAAACTTGTTTTGCACTGACCCCAGCCGGTGACGGCCCATCGCCACCACCAGCCTTGTTAGAGTGTCCAGCACCACCAGCCGGGGACAGATCAGATTGCAAAAATGGGAATCGCTAGGAACGCTTGCGTTCCCAGTTTTGTCAACTGCCCTGTCCCCTGTTGCTAGCC
>JABSOG010000146.1 GCA_013216025.1 Algicola sp.
GCAGATGACACCAGCGCGGCCACTGGCATCAATCAACCATTTGGCGTTGATTTGTAAGTCTTGACCCTGGTATTTGAATTTAAGAGTGTGAATGTCTTGGCCTTCTTCCAAACCATCGTTTAGAGAACCGAGGGTAAAACCACTGACCCGAGCACCTTGTAAAATGGTGATGTCGTTGTCGCGATTCATCCCGGTTAAGGCTTCTTCAAAACTGGCTCGCTCCAACTGAAAAGCCGGGTGGGGCGGAATATAGGTGGTGCCTTGTTCACTCATCTGGTCGATGGGCAAATCATGTTTTGGAGTATCGAAGAAAAAGCGCAGCGCATTTTTGGGCAACTGATTGCGGTAAAGGTAGTTGGCGATCCCCAGTTTTTTGAGGAAATAATGTCCGGTACTTTCGACCGTGGCTTCACCGACCTTGGCTTTGAATTCGGTGCTAGATTCAAGCTGAATGATACGGATATCCGGGTTGCTGCGTTTCAACTGACGTGCCAACGCCAGCCCTGACCAACCAGCGCCGATGATGGCCACATCGTACTCTTGTGCTATTTGGGGCGCTTTATCCATCATTTTTTCTAGCTTAGCGGGTTGATTGTCTAACATGTTCATACTCCTGATCTTGTTTTTCTTGTTGTTCTTGTTGATGTCGATTTTGCAATGGTGGGGTGGCTGTCATGGGCCGGTTGCCATTTAAAATAATGGTTATCCATGCCGCGATAGCGTGATCGCGGATATTTCAAGGTGGTTCGAATCTGCTGGTAGTAGGCGCTTGGGTCTTCTTGACGTAAAGCCAGCGCTAACTCGTAACCATTGATGTCGGTACTCATACAGTGGGTTTCAAAACTGGCTTGGGGCAAATTTGTGCCGATTGTACTGTTCTTGCCCAACTGCTCCGACTTACCTAGTTGCAACATGCCAACCCGGCCACCGCCGCCAAGGGTCAGCAGCAACAGACTGTTGTTTTGCAGTTTTTGTTGGTACATCTGCAATTCAAATAAGGGTTTCAAGCTTAAATAGTGACGCTGACAACGCTCAATGCTCGACAACCAGTCCGGCACTTGCTGACTGGCCTCTAGGCGCATATCGAGCCCTTTCCAAAGCGATTTTCCCCATTGTGAGCAAATGTCAAAAGACACTGGTAAAACATGCTCAGGTAAATCTTTAAGCTCATGATAGAGCTGGCGTACCAAGCTTGATGTGCCTGTCAGGCCGGGGCCTTGACTGAGCAGCTGACAGTGTTCAATCACCAGATCACCCTTGCGGGGCTGTTCATTACCTTTATGCATTGCGATAAAACCAACGCCGGGTACTACATCTAGGCCATCCTGATCGATATCATTGCCTATGCCCAGCGCATTAAGGCAGCCTTGTTGAAAATGTTTGTCTAGCTCTAGGGAGATCACCAAAGTGCTGTCTAAATCGCTGTGGTAAAAGTCTAGAATACCGGCGTGTAAACTGGTGCAGGCGGCACTGATAAAAGTCACATGGGTGCGCTCGCTTAACCACAGGTAAAAACCGGTCACGGCACCGTCGAGCAAGATGCAGACTTCTCCTGCACTGACCAGCGTGACGTTTTTTGGCAAGTTATCCAATGCCAGAATACGCGACTTTAGCTGATTAATGGCGTCGTGGGCATCGGTTGCTTCGTCAGCCCAGAATTGTGAAATGACCAGTGGCGCAGTCATTATGCGTCCAAACCTTGTACTGGATCTTGGGCTACTACTGACCGATCAGACAAATGACTGACAAGCGGTTGCAAATCACCTTTTCCGTACAATCGCAGCTTAATACTGTTGTCATTATTGTCGATTTCCATTCGGGTAAAACGGTCTTCTATCACCAATAATGGGTTGGCGCTGTTGTTAATATCTTGGTTAAGGGTAAGGGAAGCGACCAGTTTGTGTTCTTCGGCTTCGAGGTCTTCTGCCAGTAATACATTGTCTGCCAGTAGGTTGGCTGGAATACGCATACCACCGGGCATCGAAATACGCACCAACATCGTGATATTGGGCAGGTGTTCGTTGGCCAATCCGGCCAGTTCGCTCAAAATTTCGTAATGCTCGGGAATGCTCAGCAATACCGGTTGATCAGTGCTGGTAAAATCGGCAAAAACCTCAAAATCGCTGGCTTTGCTCAGGGGCAACATTTGTGCACCGGCTTTTGACGGTCGGTTGCCAAAAGGCATTTTTTCAAGAGAACCTTGAAAGCTTTGGTTTGGGTTAGGGGTATGGGCGGGTTTAGTCATGCCGCCACTCCCCACTCCTTGTTCATGCTGCCATTCTTTGTTTATGATAAGGACGGTATCGGGTGTCATCATCAACTCGGCAATGGCGTAATAACCGTTAAGGGCCACAGAGCAGGCCATAAAACGTTGGGGTACTTCAATTTTGTTCACCAATGCGTGCGTCAGTAACGACAACCACGGGTCGCTGCCAAAACAGTGGCCATGGTCGGCGTGTAAATCTGGCAAACTGGGTTGTCCGCGCAGCAGTTTTTCAAACATGTTTTGTACATTCACCGGAAAAAACGGTAGGGCGACAGTAGCACCGGGTTTTTTCTGCATGGTACGACGCACTACGGTGGCAAATTCTGCTACCCCATTGTGAGTTTTCGCCGAGCCTATGGTCAGCTCATCGGTTAATGGGGCTTGCACCTCAAGGATCACCGTAGTGATGCCAAAACCGGAATGTTCCCAGTGATCGTTGTAACGCCAGAATTCAAAATCATAAACGTTGGCATCGATGATGCTGACAATCATGTATTTTGTCTGCTTTTGCGCCAGAGAATCTTGTTTTAAATAATGACGCAGTGAATAACCCCAAGACGCACACTCGTACGCATTGATAAAGGTATCGGGCTGATGACTGCCATGTTCTTTGAGCTGGTTTACAAGGTCCTGCCATTTCACACTTTGGGTAGTGAAAGGCAGCTCTATCATGGTTGAACACAAAAAGTGACGTTCAAAATGCTCAGGCGAAATGCCGGTTTTCTCGACCAATTGGTTGACCTGTCGGCCCAGCGTTTCGGTCAACAATGACATTGCCTCATTTACCGGCTTACGCTCGGTAAACAAAGGTTGTGGCAACGGCGTAAACGCGATGCCGCTAACAGCCAAATTTACCTTGGTTTCACTCATCGTCGGCTCCGCTTGAATTTGCTGTAAATTTCAAGCAGACAACGGTACGAACTGCCTTCCATTTTGCCAAAACCCAGCAAGTCGCGCTGGTCAGTAATGGCAGGCACAGCACCTTTGATCACCAAAGATTGCAACAACTCATTGCTGGTGAATTTGAGTGCCAGCACCCGGTCGACCGAATGAATTGAAAATTCGTTTTGGGCATTACACCAGTTGGCCATGTTGAGGATAAAGTCAATCGAGGCGCGGTCTGCTTCATCCAAAACAACCCGGTTGTGGTCGTGTAACCACAATAGGTGGTGCATCAGTGATTTAACAAAACGGGGGCGAACCATTGTCAAAAAGCGGTTGACGCTGCCAAGTCCACCTTTAGACAGAAACTCGGCTTTGGTGACTGTGCTTTCGCCTTTGACATCGCCAAGTTGAAGCTTGCCATCAAGGAAACTGCCACCGCAGGCGGTTGATTGTAACTCGGCTGACTTTTCTGGCGATAACAACACTGTCACCGGGAAAGGTCGGCCTTTTTGTTGGCAAACTACCATTGAGAAACCCAGCTTTTGCCCTTCAATCACCCATTTTTTGTTAACGGTCAGTTTCAGTTCGTCATCATCAGTTGGGGTTAGGGCTGTTTGCCATTGTGACAGTGTTGGACCACCTGAATCTGTCATCATAAAGTGACCAAAATGACCTTGTTCAAGCCACTGGTCGACTTGTTCGCGTTGTTTGTCGGTGGCACATAAACCCAGCATGATAGAGCCGAACAGCCCGATGATTTGATGAAAATGCGGACCAAAACCATCGGTTCGGACTTTGTCGGTCATTTCGTCGATAAATTCGGTTTGGCTGAAACTCGGCAGCGGTTGGGTTACGCGCGGTGCTTGCAACTCGGCCATGGGGGCGTAGGTGTCTTCGATGATCATGTCTGAATCCATCAAACGCACGACCGCATCGTTTACCAACGTTTCGATGGCTGGTGGCACATCGCCACTCAATTCTAGGAATGAGGTGATGCAACGACCAAAAATGTTCTGTACCTTAATGTCTGGCATTGTAATATTGTCTGCTTTCATATGCTTGCCCCTATTCGATGATGTAAGTAGTGGCTGCAGGCAGCTGTAAAAAAGGACTGACGGTGTAGCTGGCGTTATAGGCGCCGCAGTTGTCGAAGATCATCACATCACCGGGTTGTGGCAAAATGTGTTCATCAGACTGCTTGCCGATGACATCGTCTTTGGAGCATGAGCTGCCGACAAACTGGCAGGCGGCTTTGACTTGGGGTTGTTCTTTGTGCCCCTCTTTCTGCCATAGGGCCGGAGTATTGAGTTTTCGTAGGGTGTTTTCGGTTTTTGCCAGCAAAAAGTTTTGCGCGATGCCGCCGTCACAAATCACATAATTAAGGTCTTCAATTTGTTTGGTGTAACGTACGCGAGTAGCAAAAAAGCCGATGCTGGCCATCAAACCACGACCTGATTCATGGGCTAAAGTGATGTGCTCTGGCAGTTGAGCCAGTTTTTCACGGTAAGCCGAAAAATCAAATTTGGACTGCTGCCATTTTTCACCAAAACCGCCACCCAGATTAACAAAACTGATGGACTGACCGAATCGTTGTTCAAATTCAGCGATGATCCCAATCGCCGCATCGGCTGTGGCCATTGCGGTTTTTTCAAAACTGTAAGAGCCTTTGAACATATGAAAGCCCATCAACGGCAAGTTGTTGGCTTTACAGCGCTCGATGGCGATGCAAACGGTGTCCCAGTCCATGCCGAACTGATCAGGGCGAACTTTTGGGTGCTTATCGTTAAACTGCTTGAGCACGACAGGGTTTAACCGCAGGATAATTCCAGCTACTGGCTTTTTTGCTGCAATTTCTGTGACGATGTCTAACTGGGCCAGGCTGTCGACGATGATGCGGGCTTTGCCAGAAATGGCTGAGCGGAGAAATTTTTTGTCTGCTGAAGGGTTGTTGACGTAACGAATTCGCTCACCGCCAACGATGGTTTGCAGCTCGGCGATAGACGCCACTTCAAAGCCGTCATTGACAAAACTGGTGCAGCGAACCATTAGGTCGGTGTTGCTGTTGGCCTTGACTGACAGGATCACCTGGGTGCCCAAAGCGGCCTTCAAAGCCGTGAAGTTTTCTCGCAAACGCGAGAGGCTATACAAATAACAAGGCGTGTCTATCTGGGCCGAATGGTCATCCAGCATGGTTTTAATCTGTTGCATATTACCCTTCCAGTGCCAGCTTGGCGACGAGTGATTTTTTGTCTACTTTAGAGTTTGCGGTCAGTTGCATTTTGTCGATAAAACGCACTGTGCGGGGGCGATAATCCGAGTCGATGGTCTGTTTTAACCAGTCTTGAATTGCCGTTTGGTTGTCTGGGGTGTCATCATGAAGTTGCAGACACAAACAAGCGACTTCATCGCCAAATTTATCTTCAGCACCAATGATGGCGGCCAGATTGACCAGTTCATTTTTCTCAATAATGGCTTCAGATTCAGTGGGATAGATACAAAACCCCGCTTGTTTGATGAGCTCTTTAGTGCGACCTTTGAAGAAGAAATAACCGTCGCTGTCTTGAGCGAACAAGTCACCCGTAGCCAGCCAGTTATCATCCCGATAGGCACCGGGAATTAGGTTGGCACCTGCGCCTGCCATGCCGTAATAACCTTGCATGACGGTAGAGCCGCGAACAAACAATTCACCAATTTCACCGGGCTGAACTTGTTGATAGTGTTGGCCACCCTCGTCGGTGACGGTTGAAAATAACTTGGCTTCAAGCCCCGGAATGGCAATGCCGACTGAGCCTTTTTTGCTGGCGGTTTTTTCAGGTGGCAGATACAGCGCCCGTTTGCATTCGGTCAGGCCGTACATGGCGTATACTTCAAGCCCCGGCACCAAAGCTTCTAAATCAGTAATCACTGTTTCGCCAAGATGGCCGCCGGTATTGGTGACTTTGCGCAAATCGGGTAATTGGCGTTTCAAGGCCCGCATCACTTTAGAAAGAGAGATCGCAATGGCTGGAACGACTGGCAGCAGGGTTATTTTTTGCTCGTTTAACGCTTTTAGCACTTTAATTGGGTGGAAATCTTGCTCGTACAGCGTGAATTGACAATCAAACGCGAGACTAAACAACAGCTGGTATAAACCATAGTCGAATGACAGTGGCGACAGGCCAATGATATGCTCGTTTTCGTCGATTTTGAGGTAGCTTGCAATCGAATACATCGCAGTGATCACGTTGTTGTGAGACAACATGATGCCTTTGGGCTTGCCGGTGCTACCAGAGGTATAAATCAATAAAGCCAGATCGGCACCACATACCTGACGGCGGGAGTTTTCACGGAAAAGACTTTGCTGTTTGTTGGTTACATCAAATGCAGTAACGTCTTGATCTTTGATCATCGCAACGGCATGACAATCATCACTAATCTTGCGGATATCGTGAATATTCATGTCATGTTTGACTGGTACAACGACAGCACCGTGGTGCCAAAGCCACAACATGGTTGTTACGGTTTCGGGCGTTGGTGTTGAGACCACGACAATCTTGTCACCAAAGTCAAATTTTAGATTTTCGGTTAACCAGCACTGATGGCTGACCATCTGTTCTGTCGACAATGTTTGACCAGACGGGTAGAAATGTATCTGACCAGACCAGCGTTTTTGCTGCACTTTGAGGTGCAGACAGCTTAGAGAAAACAACATTAAAATAACCTTTTAGATTTATTATAGTCAGGTTCATTATGAGGTAATAGGGCAGGTTTTTTTTGCCTTGGCTTCCCGGCCAGTCATCTGAGGTCCGAGCAGTTTATGGGAGAAAAACAGAGAAAACAAGCCCAAATGTGAATTAATTTTTAACATTTGCGTTGTTTAATTGAACAATATTAACATATCGAAAACAAGATTAGATTAAAAACTCAGCTTTTTTAGACTAAAAACTCGGTTTTTAACGAGGCGACATCGGCGTCGTTTTTGTCTCTTTTTGCCAATTTTTTTGTTGTAAAACAGGCGGGTACGGTGGTGGGGCGATGTGGTGCGGGTGCTAGTGATTTTTCATTGGATTGAGTGTAAAAGGTACTCTCTGTGTGCGCCTGTACTATTTTTACACACCCCATCCATGGGGATAATGCGTGGGCAACGACTCAAAAATTTGTTGGAATTATGTTTTTAATAACCTGACTAAGTCGACAACTATGGTTTTTGCAGCAACTATCTGGCCATCAATCGACCAATGTAAACCATCGTCATCCAGCAGGGGTGAATCGTTAAGGTCGCCAAAGCTCGGGCGTAAATCAATCGCCAAATCGGCTTTTTCGAGGATAAGGTCGGCACTGAGGTTGATTTGCTTGTTACACCAACTAGCATTCAGCGGTTTGAAAAAATCGTGTTCGGCCACCCGGTTGGCATCGACCCCGATTGGCGTTACCCACACCCAGGGCGCATTTGTCTCATATTTTGCAAAATCCATCACACTGGTCAGATTTCGGCCGACTTCATCAATACTGGTGCAGGGCTTGTAACGGCTACCGCCTTGTATTCGGGCATCGTTGGTACCGCTGAAACACAAATACAAATCGGCTTTTAACTCGGCCCCAGGGATAACTGACCCGAGCAATTGTGCGGTAGTGTCGCCAGAAACGGCCAGATTGGTGAACACAATATCGTCTTGTGGTCTTATCAAGGCAAAGGATTGTTCGATAATCGAAAACCACGATTGACTGTCGTCGGTCAGGCTGTCGCCCAGTACTACAACTTTGGCCCCGGGCTTAAGTGGCATTGCCTTAATAGCATCGCGGTAACTGTTGTCTTCACACAGCGTTTTGGCACTTTGATTTACCCTGTCGACAAACACCTGCTTCATCGAGGTGTAAAATTGTTCGCGTAAACCAAACATCGCGGCATGGGCTGCACTGCTAAATCCACCGCGTAAAAACGCATATTTCTTCTCGGGATGAAAAAATTGTACTTGTCGTTGTAGTAGTTCTTTTAAGCTCATTTTTTACGTGTTTACTCTAATTATTGTTGTAAAATTCGCCCTTAGCTTGCCAGTTTTTTCTTTAAATGCCAAACACTTATCGTGGTATGAACTCTGACCTGTTATTAAAACCATGTAAGTTGAACGCAATTGTCGTAAACGTGTCGTTATATGCAGTTAAAATGAGAGTTCCCAGAAAAAGTTATTTACATTGAAAAAAGACTGTATAAAATCCGTTCGACGTTGAAGTTGAATAAATCTGCCTAGGCAGCTTTATTTGGAGCCACTGCGTGGCAAAGAAAACAAGTAGAAATCCGGTCACTCCCCGCAGCTTGGAGGGTGTAGCAAAAGTCTAAAACAACCGTCGTAGGTCGTGGTTGAACGGCGTAGCCGGAAGCCCGACACACAAATTTGGTCGAGAATAACAGCAATCGGTTGATCAAGTGTCGGGCTTCGTCGCAAGCTCCTCAACCGCGACCTACGCACAAATCAGGCTTTCGCGACACACTCCTTGCTGCGAGGGAGTTTATTTTGACATCACGGGGTGAACGATAACAAGGGAATGCAAAGCGTTTTATAAAAAAACTAATAATACCTTAGAGGACAAACAACATGAAAAAAGTAACAAACCGACTGCTGTCGGGCTTGCTATTGAGCAGTGGCTTAATGGCGGGTACCGCAGTGGCAGAGCCGGTCGAATTTAAAGTGCTGGCCGACTGGGGCAGTGGATACAATGCCCAACTAAAGTTGACGAATGAGACAGACAAACCGATGACAGATTGGCGAGTTTCGTTTGATTTTGACGGCGATGTTAAAAACCTCTATTCAGGCCGAATGGTGTCCAACAACAATGGTCACTTTGTTTTTGAAGGCAGCAGCTGGAACAAAACCATCAAACCAGGCAAAAGCGTCATACTGGGCTGGAACGGTTCAAAAGGTGGCGTTAGCCGCAAATTGAACAATGTCGAATTCGAAGGCACTGATATTACCGTACCTACAGGCCCATATTTCATCGGATATGACTTGCAAGCCGACTGGGGCAGGGGATATGTCGCTAGCATTAGCGTGTCAAACAACGGTGAAGAAGACATGAATGGCTGGGAGTTGAGTTTTGACTATCCATACCCAATCACCCATATCTACAACGGCAAAATCGTCAGTCATGAAGGTGACCGATACACTATAGAAGGTGTAGATGACGGCGCAGATTTACATGCGCAAGAAGCAAGCGTTTTTGTTATTCGCGGTAATGTCGGCGGCTTGACCGAGCAACCAGCCAATATCGAGTTTAAATACTAAACCATTCGGTGCTCTTAACCCCTGCCGTCGTTATTCGGCGGCAGTGATGGTCAATCGATATAAGAAAAAGCATGAGTATTAAAATCATATTGGAATTTCAATCCAAGCCAGAAATGGGTGAGGAATTAAAGTCTACGCTTGAGAATATTCTTACCTTTACTCGCAGCTATGACGGCTGTATAGACGTTCAAGTGATTATCAATCAAGATAACCCTTTAAACATCGTTCTTTTTGAAACTTGGCAGTCTCGTCAACATTATGAAAAATATCACGTATGGCGAGAAGAAGCAGGCGGATTTAACTCGCTCAGGGCAATAATGTCTCGACGACCTAGCATTCGCTATTTTGATAATTTGGATATCTAATCGAACTGCTCAAACTCAATTTACATAATGTTGCAGGCACTTATAATGGCCGTCAGGGCAGCTTGCATTGTTTATGGATTGAATGGCGGACAGTAATTTTGTGTATGGTTATTAAATAAAGGCGTATTTTTTCAAGTGGAAATGTTCTCAAAAATAATTCAGACTTATTACGGCATCTCACTGGTTGAATTGGTTTTTCAATCGTTTGTTCACCTATTGCCAAGTGTATTTGGACTTGTTGCAGCCTGTGGTTTTTACAAGTTCTGTGGTGAATTTAACAATGGCAAGTGTTGAACCTCCTCCGCCTATAATTTGTCTGTGCGGTTTTTTGATTTAAAGAGCATATTATGAATTATCAAGATAAAACGCGTGAAATGATTCAGTCAGACCAATGGATGATGGACTGCTTGAACGCTGCGGCCGACTTGCAATTGGAGGACTGGTATATCGGCGCGGGTTTTGTTCGCAATAAAATCTGGGATGTGATGCACGGGTACGATACCCGAACCCCACTTAACGATGTCGACGTGGTGTATTTTGATAAATCCCATTATCGTAAAAGTAGCGATAAAGACAGCGATAAAGCCACCGATTTGGCGCTTGAGCAAAAACTGCTGGCGGTGATGCCGGGCATCAATTGGTCGGTGATTAATCTGGCTTATATTCACCTGCGATATGATCAACAACAATTCGAAGACAGCACTCACGCCATCTCTTATTGGCCTGAATTGCCGACTTGTATTGGTGTGCGGCTTGAAGATGATGGACAGACGTTGAGTTTTACCGAGCCTTGGGGCATCGAGAATAATTTTTCGTTAGAAGTGAAACCTAATTTGAATGTAGGTTTATCGCCCGAGGTCTATGCTAAGCGGATTGCTGACAAGCAGTGGGACCAAGTTTGGCCACAACTGCAGATATCAACAGGGGTTAAATCTAAATAAACACCAACGGTGACACATTGTGCCTTTGACTCACTCGCTTTATTTGGTCAATGTTCAGTCTCTCTCAGACAAACTCTGTGCCACAATATCTGAATCTTTCTGTGCGAAAAACTCAATCTTAAACTGGGTATCATCGCCCAAAAACTCTACCTTGTGCCAATACTGCGGTGTCGCAACGGCAAACTCACCAGGGGCGATTATCACTTCTTGGTCTACTTCACCACGTCGTTCGACAAACCCCGTGAATTTGAGTGAACCCGACAGTACACAAATTCGGCCATAAACACCGGCTCTGGTGTTGTGGTCGTGCAAAAATGTCTTTGGTACGGTCTCTTTTGACCACACTGTGGTGCTCTTATAATTGACGAAATCGTCTGGAATGTTAGCCATTGTTGCCTCGCTTGCTTTGTTTGTATAGATGCTGCCCGTTTTTCTACCGCTTATCGCAGGTGGGTATTTACGTGCCTTTTAGTATTGGGACGGTGAGTATAAAACTCAAGACTAAAACTATAAATAGCAGGTCAATAATATAATGTAACTCGTTGAATTTAAACGTATATGCGTTTAATTTAGATGTTTTCACGGTCTTGTCGACGAAAAATTATTACTCTAGACTGGCTCTCCAATGACTGCTTAATAACGTTTTGAGCGGCAGCAATTTTTAAGGAGGGCGTAAGATGAAACCGTTAGTCAAACCAGTTAAACAGTCCTCGGACTTTGTTTATTACCAATGCTCAGGATTTGAACTGTTAACCGAAGCCAGTTTGTTGAATGTTTTTACTTTAAGTGAAAAACAAGCGCTGGCGGTAGACTTGAATTTGTATGATAGCCAGACGCAAGTATCACCAACTGCGATACAAACAACGCTCAGTCAATCTCCTTTTAATGATGCGCAATTGCTTGAGTTATGGTACCAACATCATCAGTTAGATCAACGCAAACTGGCACTGCTGCATGGCAATGCCTGGGTACGGCAAAGCCGAGTTTTTAAAGCGGCAATATCTGGCCATGGCGTTGATGAAAACAGTCCTGAATTATCACCTTTGCTGACTCAGGACCGGCTGGGCAAGTTGGTTTTGTTTAAGCACCAGATCAACGCCGTTTTGGTTGACGCACAATCACTTAGCGACACTACATTGTTGGCTTTTTTACCTGCTCTACTCAATCGACTAGAGGCCATCAGTTATCAAGCCATTGCTTTTGTTGAACAAAAATATAGCGCTGACAGCCAAAATGAAATCGCGCTGCGTTACCGAGTGTTTAACCATTTTCCCGTACTTTTACGTCAGGTTGTTCAGGCGTGCTCTGATTGGTTGAATTACTTGCGTGAATTTACTACCCATTTGAACAATGATTTAGAGGAGTTGCAAATTGCCTTTGCTGGCGATAAACCGTTAGGTTCGTTGCAGGCGATTGAAAGTGAGCAGGGCGACCGACACAACAAAGGGCGCTTTGCTTTGGTTTGCCGGTTCGCCAGTGGCATAAAGTTGGTCTACAAACCCCGCTCGTTGGCGCTTGATCAACAGTTTTATCGATTTTTGGCTTTTGTTACTGCTGAGCAAGATCAACCCACGTTTTACCAACCGGATTTTGTGTTACGAGAGCAATATGGTTGGATGGAATACATTGATGCCTTGCCCTGTGAAGAACAGACACAAGTGGCAGAATATTTTTACCACAGTGGTTATCTGCTGAGTGTGCTTTATTTGCTTGAAGCTGAAGACATTCACCACGAAAACGTGATTGCCCGGGGTAACACGCCGGTGATTATCGATCTCGAAACCCTGTTTCATTTGCGTGATGACAGTGTTTGCTTCGAACAGTCGGTAACTGTGCACCATAGTGTGCTAAAAACGCATTTTATTGGCCAATATGACTTGGCCACACCTGAGCAAGACGAGGCTGCGATGATCACTGTTTCTGGCCCGGCTGTTGCCCAATCATCCATTGCGGAATCATCAGCTGAGTTCAACCGCAGTGGTTTGCCGACATTTGCTGGATTTTCGCAGCCATTGAATGATTATGGCGACGATTTTGTCAAAGGTTTTAAATCTGGCTATCAACAATTGTTGAAGCTTAAAACCGACTTATTGCCACAGTTGAACCGTTTTAAAGGCTTAACGTCACGTTATATCGCCCGACCAAGCCAAATTTACCATCGCTTATGGCAATCGAGTTGTCAGCCGTACTATCAACAATCGGGTTTGGCGTTAGAAATGGGATACGAGAAACTGTGGATGGACGTAAAGAACCGCCCCTTTTTAAGCAATCTGATTGACGCCGAAAAAGCGGCACTGCTGCAAGGTGATATCCCACTATTTAACTGTGTTATTGGCGAAAATAGCGTTGCTATCGATGGAAAAGTGCTGTGTCACGATTATTTTAAGCAAGACGGGTTTGCTTTGGTGGTGGATAAACTGGCCGGGCTGTCGAATATCGATTGTGCAGCCCAGCTAAAGATTATTGAGCGCAGTATGGGGTTAAATCATAAGAAAATTTCGCTGATTGGACAGAAGTTGCAAGTGTTTCCCGGTGGAAAAAACGATTCTTGGCTGCAAAGCAGTGAATTAATTGCAAGCCAAATCTTGTCACAAACCGCGATTGCTGAGCACAGTGTTTTATGGCCAGTTTATAAGCGTGGCAAAGAGGGGTTATTTTGTCTGGATGGCACCAATTATCAACTGCATGACGGTGTTTCGGGCATTTTGTTTTATCTGGCTTATTTGCACGAAGTTAGCGCTAAAAGCGTCGATTGTATGCTGTTAAAGCGCTCAACTGGTGAG
>JABSOG010000147.1 GCA_013216025.1 Algicola sp.
AGTAGTTGAACTGCATTATCGTTTGACGGTTAATGACTTGGGTGACGCCAAACAATACATCGACGATGTTTTTAGTGCCATCACCGTTTTGACGTGTCCTGTCATGTTCATCTTCGCCGCCATCATCGTCATCATTTTCACCTGTGCCAGTAGGCATGGACGCAAACGCAAAAGGTCTGCCGCCTTCGGGCGTGATGCTGTCGTGCGAGAACGAAAATCCGGCTGACACTGTGGTGTTTTTCTGGTTGAAATCTCGCGCGATGGTGCCGTTAAAACCTAGCGATAGGTAATCAAACTCTTTAGAAAAATGGGCCCCGGTACTGACGATGTAATCGTCTGCAACAGGTTGGGTCCACTGGGCATTAAGCTGAACCCGGGTGTCTTTAAAGGTGTCGTCAAGTGGGGTTACCCCTGGTTCAACCTGATAGCTGCCCTCGCCGGACGGACGAGTGTAGGTTTGGACGGTTGGTTGTGGTACTGCGCCGGTTGGTGATGCGCCGGTTAAGGTATCGAAGGTGATTTTTAGGTCAAGATATTCGTCGGTATCGAATGCTTTTCGGGCGCTGAATATGCCTTCGCCTGCTTTGACTCGGGCGTCCGACTCACCGTAATACAAAAAAGCGGTGTCAAACTGCCAGTCGTCCTGTTCTTGTACCTGTGCTTGGGTTGAAGTACCAAGCAGCGCACACGATGCCGTGGCCAGTAGCCCGGTCACCTTGGTGAATTTTTTTAGTTGCATCCGCAACCTCCCGCGGCGAATCCTCGGCCGCCACTGGTGGCTTCTTTGCTGAAATAGATATGGTCATCCAATGCGTTGTCGATTGGACTGGCGTTGAGTGCCATAGATTCTTTGGCCAGCAAATCCCTCTCCCAAGGTTTTACCCCAAGGTTGGCGCACCCGGTGGTAATACTGCTGGTCAATATCACCACTGTGGCGATTTTGAGTGTTTTAATGTTCATTGTACCCTCTCACTTTTGATTGATTAACTGCTCAATCTGCTGCTCGTAACCGGCTATTTTTTTATTGAAGAAACCAACATGAGTAGCTGCGATGTTGCCATTGCGGTCAATCAGGTAGCTGCTGGGCATACCCATTACCTTGTATTTTTCGGCAATGTCTCCGTCGGGATTGTAAGTGACAGAAAATTGGGCCGGGTATTTGCCGAGGAATTTCTTCGCCGCCTTGATGTCTTCGTCGAGGTTAACAGAGATGACTACAAAATCGTCGGCACTGTAGTGCTTGCTGATTTTGTTCATCCAGGGAAAGGATTTTCGACAGGGTCCACACCATGAGGCCCAAAAGTCGAGGTAAACCACTTTGCCTGTTAAATTGGATAAACGCAGTTTGTCTTTGATGACGAAATCAGGGGCCTTTCTTTGCGTGGCAAAACTCAGCGGTGTGAATATCATCACGGTGATTAAGACAAGTCGAACAATCGAGTGAAATTTAGGTTTCATGGTATGTTCCAGCGCTTATTTAACGGCATTGTAGTGGGTTAATCTTAAGGCTTTCTTAAGGATTATTAAATAGTTTTATTTGAAGGTGAGTGTATTGCAAAAGGCAGGTTTACACGATTGGGGCCGCGGGCAGTCCATCGCTCTTCACATCCATGAACCCGCGACATTAGTCCATCCCTGGACGTCAGTCGCTCCTGTTCATCCATGAACCTGCGACATTAGTCCATCCCTGGACGTCAAAAAAGGCGCTGCTGTTAACAGAGCGCCTTTTTGCGGGTTCTTTCGATACCGATATCCATAAAATCATCCTTTGATCGCCGTGCTGATAATCCCATCAAAATCCTATTGTCATCCAATGACTTTTTTTATCATCATCCTGTGATGGTCCTGTCCATTTTCCTTGTCATCATCCTATGATTAATCCGTGTCACCGTCCGTGATGTTCCTTGTCCAATTTCTATTGTCATCCAATGACCGTTTGTATCATCATCCGCTGATGGTCCAGTCCGTTTTCCTTGTTATCGTCCGCTGATTTGTCCGTGTCACCATCCGTTGATGTTCCTTGTCCGTTTCCTTGTTATCATCCGTTGATTTGTCCGTGTCACCGTCCGTTGATGTTCCTTGTCCGTTTCCTTGTATCATCCGCTGATTGGTCCGTGTCACCGTCCGTGAGTTAAATCCGTTTCATCAATCCTTGATGATTCCATGTTATGTCGTTTGGTGAACGCTCTGTCCTGAGGTCACTTGCTGTTGGATTCGGGGTGTATATTAATGGGCTATTGGCCATTTAAAAAGGGGGGTATTTACTGATCTTGATCGTTAATTTAACTATATGATCATACATAGTTGTTTTAAAACAAAGAGATAGGCCGTGCATGTGTTCGTTTGCCGCAGGGTGATCACTAGTTTATCTTACCATCAGGTGAGAGATGTCTTACAGGGTGACGGGTTATTTTCCTGATAGTGTCGATGTACCATAAATTGATTTGTTTCTGTTATGGTTTAATGATTGATTTTATTGGTTGAATAGTGTCCTGATACGGTTTGTTTTAAGCTCACAACAGAAATTAAAGAGCTCACCGTGACTTTTTTTGATGACCATAATTGACGGTACTAAACGGGATTGGCTGCTGATAAATTGATTTTAGGTCTGACATCATCTTGCCATCAGACCAAGGTTCGCTCAGCTGTATTTTAAATTGAGGTTGATCAGCATAAAGCCTTTGGTAAACCGATTGAGCCGTTGCCATTAAGTCCAATCGGTTTTGAATTATTTCACTCGGCCAGTTTTCTTCATCAACCACTTGCGCTATCGGTCTGCATTCATAATAGAGTGTACGACGCTGTTTTTGATTCACCAGTCTGTCAGACCAATGCACCAACATTGGGTTGTGCACCAGCACGTCACCAGGTTTTACCGGTAGTTCGATGATTTCTTGTCCGTCCGTGCTTTGCATTGCGTTAATGTCGTGACGTTGATGTTGGCTGTTTTTCACCAGCTTAAGCGCACCATCTCCTGCAACGGCTTCTTCAAGGTAAATACCAATAGCGATTATCCGGTATTTGTTTGATGCGTAAATCAAATCCTGATGCCAGGGCAAATCAAGGTCGTCGTTTTTGTTTTTGACTATCATCATGTCGACGCTAGGCAAAAAATCGGCGCCACATAGGCTTTGGGCGATAGACAGTATTTGCGGGCAACCCAAAATCGCCAGTGAATCTAGCCCGCCATGAAGGTGGTAATTGGAGATCCTGTTTAAAAACGACACAAAGTAATTCAGGGTGAAAACATAGTCCTTTGACGCGGTGTTGGTTTTCAAGGCCTTGTATCCCGCATCACACAGCCTATCGGCATCGTTTATCAGCGTCTCAAACATGACTTTGGGCAGGTGGTTGGGCAATAGTAAAAAACCCTGTTGATCAAATTGCGCTATTTGTGATTGGCTCAATGTGTTCATGATTTTTTGAACTGCTTTAGGCAAAAATTGGCGGTATTGAACGGGATCGGATCTAGATAAAGTGGCTGCAACGCTTTTACCACTGTGCGTTCACGCCATGGATCGGCGATTTTCCATTCAAACTGATCCGCTTCAGGGTAGCTGCTTTGGTATAAATGTAGCGCTGTGGCTTGCAAATCCAAGCGTCTGGTCAGCAGTTTTTCAGGCCATGTTTCTTCGCCTGTTACCTGCGCCATTGGTCTGAATTCGTAATACAGGGTGCGCCGCATTTCTTGCACTGTGAGGTTCTCGGAACAGTGCACTATCATTGGGTTGTGGATCAGTATATCTCCAGCTTTGACGCTAATTTCTATTTCGCTGTCAGGTGGGTTGTCGACAATGGCGCAAATATCCTGTTTATGCCACTGGGTATTGGGGATGATCTTGAGCGCGCCGTCACCTGCGTTTGAATCGTCAAGGTAGATACCAGCGGTGGCGACCCGGTATTTGTTTGACTGGTAAATCAAATCTTGGTGCCACGGGAGTTTGACTTCACTTTTTTTGTGTTTGTAAATGAACATGTCCACTGTGGTGACAAAGTCACAACCGCAGAGGCTTTCGGCCAAGCTAAGCAATTGCGGACAACCCAATGGCATCAACGAATCTAATCCAGCCCACAAATGAAAATGCAGCACCCGATTCAAAAAAGGCTGAAAATAGGCATAGGTAAAGACGAGGTCTTTGGCAACGTTATTTTGTTTCAGCGCCAAATGGCCATTGGCCTGAACCAAGTCAGCCTTGTCTTTTAACATCGACAGTAAAGCGGCGGGGATGCGGTCATGCAACACCAAAAAACCTTGTGTATCAAACTGTTGTATCTGTTCAGAGCTTAAATGCCAGCGACTCGGATGTTTTACTGGAGGGGATGTTTTTATCATCAACTGATCTCAAGGTTGAATCAATATACCGACAGTATATAACAGACAATGTTGATATGTGTTGTTATGCTTTGATCAAAGTCAGCGAGGTAGTTCAAATATTATGGCAGAGAAAAAGAAAGGTTCGTTAATCATAGTTGGTACCGGCATTAACGTGGTCAGTCAAACCACTATCAGCGCCAAGTCTCAAATTGAACATGCGGATATCGTCTTTTTTGCGGTGGCTGGGGCAACTGGACAGCGTTGGATTGAAAGTCTTAATGACAACATTGTCTCTTTGGGCACCCTGTACGAAGAGGGAAAATCAAGAGTACAAACTTATCAAGATATGGTTGATATGATTGCTAACGAAGTGCGTGCAGGCAAGCGGGTGTGCGCAGCGTATTATGGTCACCCCGGGGTTTTTGTTAATCCCACTCACAAGGTGATTAAGTTGTTGCAGGCTGAGGGTTACAGCGCCAAAATGGATCCGGGTATTTCGGCCGAAGATTGCTTAGTGGCAGATTTGGGCATTGATCCGGGCCGTACTGGGTGTCAGGCCATCGAATCGACCCAGTTTTTGTTTTACAAACATCAAATAAACCCCCATTGCTTGTTGATTTTGTGGCAGGTTAGTCTGTCGGGCGACCACACGTTGCGTTCGCTTGAAGTTGACCGCTGTCAACCCGGGCTGGTGGTATTGATGGAAGCGCTGATGGCATATTACCCTGCTGATCATGAAGTCATTATTTATGAAGCCGCCACCATGGCATTGGTTGAGCCACGTATCGATCGTATGCCACTGAGCGAATTGCCCCATTGCAAACCAACCCTGATTTCAACGTTGGTTGTGCCCTCGCTGGGGATGCCTGAATTTGACCACCAAACGCTGGAAAAATTGGGGCTGACAGAGGCACAAGTACTTGAAAGTATTAAGATAGGCTAATGAGTCAATCAAAAAAAGGTTCGTTTATTGCTGTCGGCACCGGCATTAATGTTGCCAGTCACATCACCACCAGTGCCCGTTTACACATTAAAAATGCCGATATTGTTTTTGCCGCGCAATCTTGTCCGGTGGGGATGCATTTGATCCAATCACTCAATGATAATGTGTTTAATTTGGGGGATTTGTATGATGAAGGCAAATCCAGAGTGATCACTTATCGCCAAATGGTTGAACATATTGTTAAGGCCGTGCATGAAGGAAAGCGGGTTTGTGGGGCGTTTTACGGGCACCCGGGGGTTTTTGTTTATGCTGCTCATCGGGCGATAAAGCAACTGCAACAACAAGGGTTTAATGCTCGCATGGAACCGGGCATCTCTGCTGAGGATTGCGTGGTGGCCGATTTGGGGTTTGATCCGGGCAACTATGGTCTTCAGGCAATTGAGGTTACTCAGTTTTTGTTTTTCAAACATTCTATTAATCCTCATCACCTGCTGATCATCTGGCAGTTTGGTTTAACCGGTGACTTTAATTTCGATACGCTTGAGACCGAAAAATACAGTCACGGACTGGCGATTTTAAGGGATGAATTACTGGCTTATTACCCAGCAGAGCACGAGGTTATTCTTTATGAAGCACCAACGCTTATCATCGAAAAGCCCAGAATTGAACGCATGAAACTGAATGATATCGAACATTGCAAACCTACGGTGATCTCAACTTTGGTTATTCCCTCCATTGGTATGCCAGATTATGATCATGAGGTGATGGAAAGGTTTGGTATTACAGCAAAGCAGCTTGAGCATAACCTCGATGGTTTGCTGGATGACTGAAAGCGGTTTGAAAGCGGTTTGAACGCGATGGAAAGTCAAAAACGCTGGGTAAGTGAATGTAAATTACGTGGTTTAAAAGTGCAGGATCGTCCCAGATAGACTATTATTTTCTATGTTACCGTTAAAAATACGTGCCGAATTTTGTTGTCTGCCACGCCAGCATTAAAAATAATAAATACCGACGACCAATTCAGCTTCCCTGTAATTTCTTATTCAACCAAAGGAATATCAAAATGGCTAAAAGTGACCATACAGAGAAACTGCTTGATTATATGATAGAGCTAAACCACAACCAAGATTTACTGGATCGACACAATGCTGATCCCGGGGGAACCGCCAAGGCTGCTGGCCTGAGTCCCGGTGACGTGCAAATGATCGCAGAAGGGAAATATGACGACATAAAGACTAGACTGGAGGCCTATCAAGTGGCCAAAGTTGAATTTATTGTCACGTTCCATTCTGTGAGTTAAACCATTGATATCATTGGATACTGTTGCTATAAATCGATGGCGGCAATGTTTCTTAACCACTTGTGAGCTATTGCTGCCTACTTATCCATGAAAATACTTTTTTTAATTTTTTTGACCTTAGTTTTTAATCACAATGCACTGGCTGATGACAAAGTCGGCAGCTTGGGCTCGACATCCAGCCTAAGCCCCGTCCAATTGCTGGAGTTGATAGAGGTTAAAAACTGGACTGACATCAAAGCCGCCGAAAAATTGTCACAACAGGCGCTTAATGCCTTGAAACTTAAACCTGATGTCAACCATCAGGCCAGATTACTAAACCTCATTGCCTATCGTAAAATACTCTCCGGACAACTTGACGAACCCTACAAAGACGCAGTGGCTGCCCGCAAGCTCGCTATTGGTGCAAACAACCTCAAAGAAGAAGCTGAAAGCTATCGTCACGAAGCCACTATTTTAGTGCTTGCCGGTGTGCCTGCTGATAGTTTGGCACTGTATATCAAAGCACTCAATCTGCATCAAAAAATCAACTCTAACAAGGTTTTCGATACGCTTCAGGGCATGAGTCTGCCCTATATGTTGTTGGGGGATATGGATAAGTATCTTGAGTATGGTTACAAACTGCTCGAAAGGCCTGAGGCCAAAGCGCAAAGCAGGGAGCAAGGCTTGGCCTTTTATACTCTGGGTTATGGCCTGTTGCAACTGGACCGTATTGACGAAGCTAGAGAATATCTTGAAAAATCTGCAGCCATATTTAGCCCAATGAAAGTGTTGTATACCAGCTCAGTATATCGGGTATTGGCCGAGCTTGAGTATCGTACTAAGCGGTATGACAATGCCTTGTTAATCCTTGAACAAAGCGACCGCTTGGCCAAGCAAAACAATTATGAAATGAATTCTTGGAGCCATTTGTTGTTGAAAACCCAAATATTTAGGGATACCGGACGCATCGAGGAAGCCACGGGTTTATTGTTGCAGATCATTGAGAAAATTGGTGACAAAGATGACCAAAACAACCTGCGTGTGGCCTATCAACAATTGGCCGGGATATACCAAAATCAGGGTAAGTTTGAAGGTGCGTTGTTGGCTTATCAAAAATTCAAATCCCTCAGTGACAGTGTGCTTGATGAAAGCAGCACCAACAAAATGGCTTTTTTTCAAACCCGGTTTGAGTCGGAGCAAAAAGAACAGCAAATCGAGGTATTAAAAAACAAACATCAAATGCAGGTGTTAGAGACCCAACAACAACAGGAAAACAGCACGTTACGGGGTTATGTCATCCTGATGGCAGCCGTATTGCTGATAAGTTCGCTGTTGGTATTACATCGCAGTATAAGAGTCAGAGAAAAATTAACCCAATACGCCGATGAATTACAACAGGCCAGCAAAGCCAAAAGTGAGTTTTTGGCTAATATGAGCCACGAAATACGCACCCCCATGAATGCTATATTGGGCATGAGCCTGCTGGCACTGCGCACCTCGTTGACGGTTCAACAGCAGGATTATCTGAACAAAATCAACAGCTCGGCAAAACTATTGCTTCAGGTGATCAATGATATTCTCGATTTCTCAAAAATTGAAGCCGGCAAGCTCGACATTGAAAAGGTGGTCTTTAGTTTTGATGAAGTACTGCAAAATGTCTCTAACTTTACCTCAGAGCAAGCTGAGCTAAAAAACATCGAGTTGATTTTTTCGGTGGCCGAAAACCTGCCCTCAAGGTTGCATGGTGATCCGCTGCGGTTGGGGCAGGTATTGACCAACCTGTGTAGCAATGCAGTCAAATTTACCCAGCACGGCGAGGTTATTGTCAGCTGCTCGTACACCACTGATGCTAAGAGCGGTCACACCATGAACGTGACGGTCAAAGATACCGGCATTGGCATGAGCAAAGCGCAGCAAGACAAGTTGTTTCAATCGTTTACTCAGGCCGATGCTTCGACAACTCGGCGTTTTGGCGGTACTGGGCTGGGACTTGCCATCAGCCAGCAATTAGTTACTATGATGGGTGGTCACATTTATGTCGACAGTGAGTTTGGCAAGGGCAGTACTTTTAGTTTCAGTATTCCGGTGGAAAATGCCGACGATACTGCACCAATGCCTGAACTGCCCAAATCACTGCAAAATCTCAGGGTATTGGTGGTGGATGATAACGAAAATGCCCGGGCCATCATGCACAGCATTTTGACTGATGCAGGTCTGTCGGTATCAATGGCTCAAGATGGTAAAAAAGCGCTCAAAGTGTTGCAGCAAGCTCAGGATATTGGTCACCCTTTTGAGCTGGTACTGATGGATTGGCGGATGCCTCAAATGAATGGTTTTGAGGCGGCCAAGCTCATCAATCAGCATCAGTTGCTCGAAAATATACCAGCAGTATTGATGGTTACTTCCTATGGCCGCGATGAAGTGAAGCGAATGGACAAAGACAACGTGTTGTCTGGTTATATCACCAAACCCATCACCGCGACGGCACTGCTGGAGTCGATTAAAACTGCGTTGGGTGTGGGGGGGTCAGCACTGAACGAACAGCCCAAATCGGTTGAACAGGCGGCATTGAAGCACGAGCAAGACGAACAACTGATCAAACAAGTGAAAAACATCAGCGGCGCGAGGATATTGCTGGTCGAAGACAATGATTTCAACCAGCAGGTGGCCCTTGAACTGTTGCAACAGGCAGGGATGATTGTTGACATCGCAGTTAATGGCAAAGAAGCGGTTGAGGCTGCCCGTCACAATGATCGTTATGATCTAGTGTTTATGGATATTCAAATGCCGGTGATGGATGGTTATCAAGCCACTCGTACTTTGCGCAGTTTTGAGGAGTTTACTGACTTACCCATAGTAGCGATGACGGCACACGCAATGCAGGGGGAGCGAGAGCGTTGTGACGAGGCGGGTATGAACGACTATCTGTGCAAACCCATAGAGCCTGAGTTGCTTTATCAGATGTTGGTCAGTCGAATCCAACCCACCGATCGTCAACCGGTTGAAATTACGCTGGTCGCTGACAGGGGGTTGTTTGAAAGTACCATCTCTGAGGGAGATGTGGTGCTGCCCAGTGTATTGGATGGCATCGACATTCGCCTTGGACTAAAGCGTACTGGTAATAAACCCTGTTTATATATCGAGTTGGCCAATACTTACCTCAAGCAATACGAAAATACCCGGCAGCAGTTCAAGTTTATGTTGATTCAAAAAGATTATGAGGCGGTTAATCGATTGGCGCATATCATGCAGGCAGGGGCGGGGAGTTTGGGGGCCGAGCGGTTACGTAAGAATTTGATTAAAGTCGTTGAATTAGCTGACAATAAGCAGTTAACTAGTCCTCAAATGGTTGATTTATATCGGGAAATAGAAAAGGTTTTTGAGTCTGTCAAGCTGTTGCCCAGTTTGAACGGGGCCAAAGTGGAGCCAAAAACGGTTGACGGCAATCGAGTTATTGATATTGTTGCAGTACGCCAGTTGCTGCCAATGTTACAGCGATCGTTAACCGAAGGCTCGTTTGATGCCAAAATCCAGCTTGGTGAGTTGGTGGCTGCTTTGCGTGGTCACCATGGTCAGACGACTTTGATCATGATTGAATTGGTCAACGATTACGAATTTTTACCTGCGGCACAGCTGCTTGAAAAACTGACTACTGAGCTGAATGAAGATATCGGCATCGATAGTAGAGCTTACTAGGATAATAGAGTTGACGGAAAAATGAATGGATAAAAAACCCACTATATTGATTGTTGATGACGAGGTGATAAACCTCAATATCCTGGCTGATGCCTTCAAAGAGGACTACAAATTACTGGTGACTAAAAGTGGTGCGCAGGGTTTGACCAGAGCATTACAACATGATATTGACTTGATTTTACTCGACATCATGTTACCGGACATGGATGGGTTTGAAGTTTGTAAACGGTTGAAAGCCAACGAGAAAACTCGTAACGTGCCGATTATTTTTATAACGTCAAAAACCCACAGTACAGATGAAGAGTTGGGGTTACATGCTGGTGCTGTTGATTATATCGGAAAGCCGTTTAACCTGCCGATAGTCATCGCCCGGGTCGAAACGCACATTGCCCTGAAGCAAAAAACCGACCTGCTCGAAGAAATGGCGATGCTGGACGGTTTGACTCATTTGTATAATCGACGAAAATTCGATATGCAGTTTGCGATAGAATACAAAAGAGCGCTCCGCGATGGCAGTGCTTTGTCGTTGGCGATGGTGGATATTGATTATTTCAAACTCTATAACGATCATTACGGGCACGCTGCGGGAGACAAAGCGCTCAAGCTGGTGGCTGACAGGCTAAATGATTCAATTAAACGCAGCTGCGATATGGCGGCCCGATTTGGCGGTGAAGAGTTTATTTTGATTTTGCCCAATACCGATGCGTTTGGGGCGGCCGAATACTGCCAGCAGTTGATTGACCTTTTCAACGAAAGACAGATACCGCATTCGTTTTCGCCTGTCGCCAAACACCTGACATTGAGTATTGGTGGTGCAACCTTTAAAAACGATAAAACCATGAGTCAAGACGCGGTTTTTGAGATGGTTGATAAAGCGTTGTATAAGGCCAAAAATGGTGGGCGGAATCGCTTGGTTTGGGCATGATGTGATTAAAAAGTTAACTGGCTGTCGAGCCGGTATCGGGTGCCGGGGCAAGTGAGCCGGGCATAACTGACGACACCTTTAACACTCCAGGTTTTACGGGTGATCTGCAAACAGGGCTCAAGGCCCGATAGCTTGAGTAACTTGCATTGGAAAGGCTCTGGGGTGATGGCTTCGATGGTGTGGTGTGCCTGGGTTAATGGCGCCATTTGTGACAAATAGGTGTGCGGTGTCGTTTGGCTAAAATCTTGAGCAAGGTAGTCGCTCACCAAGCGTGGATTGACAAAGCGGTCTTCGAGTTGCAGCGGCACCGAATTTTCACAATGGATCAGCTGCGAATAATAAATGATAGAACCTTCTTCGACCTCAAGGGCAATGCTGACAGGCGCGGTTGCCTTAACCGCTTCAAGTTTGATTTGCACGCAGTGATGTTGATGACCGCGACTGATTATCTCATCGGCAATGTTGCGAATTTCCAAAATAGATGACTTGGATTTAAGGCTGGCGACAAAAGTGCCGAGACCCTGAGTTCGAGTCAAAACACCTTCATCTGTTAACTCTTGTAATGCTCGTCGAGCGGTCATTCGGCTGACACCAAACTGGTTGGCCAGTTCATTCTCGGAGGGCACTTTGGCATTTTCTGCCCATACCCGGGATTCTATCTGGCGGGTGATAAATTGTTTGATGATGAGAAACTTTGCTTCGGCCATGAGATCTACTTTTTAAAATAACTATCTAAAAAATGCCACAAAAAACTTGTATATACAACCCCAAGTGTTATTATTTTTGTTATTCCCTTGGCATTAAAGAATAGTAGATCATGAATCACTACACACAAGTTTGGCTTGATATTAATATCGCTACCATGAATAAGGCGCCCCAAGGCACAGAGCAAGAGGCCTACGGGGCAATCAGGGATGGTGCCATAGCGGTTACCGATGGCAAGATCAGCTGGGTAGGCCCACGTAAAGAGCTGCCCGAGTTTGATATATTGGCAACGCCGGTAGTCAAGGGTAATGGTGCTTGGGTAACGCCGGGATTGATTGATTGTCATACCCATTTGGTTTTTGGTGGCAGTCGTGCCCAAGAATTTGAAAAGCGCTTGCAAGGCGTGTCTTACGAAGAGATTTCACGTCAGGGCGGTGGCATTGTTTCTACCGTGAACGAAACCCGAAAAGCCGACGAAGAAACGCTTTTTGTTGCCGCCAAAGACCGACTTAATGCCTTGATGGCAGAAGGCGTGACAACGGTCGAAATCAAATCAGGTTATGGTCTGGATACTGAAACAGAAGTCAAAATGCTTAAAGTGGCACGCCTGCTGGGTGAGCATCATCCTGCCACGGTAAAAACCACTTTTTTGGGTGCTCATGCGCTACCGCCAGAATTCAAAGGCAATGCTGACGGTTACATCGATTTGGTGTGTAATGAAATGCTGCCAGCGGTACACGAGCAGGGTTTGGCAGATGCGGTCGATGCTTTTTGTGAAGGCATCGGCTTCTCGCTAGAGCAGACCAAACGCGTTTTTGACAAAGCTGTGGAGCTGGGTTTACCCGTTAAATTGCATGCTGAACAGTTGTCTAATCTGGGTGGCAGCGAATTGGTTGCCAAGTATAAAGGTTTGTCGTCAGATCACCTGGAATATGTCGATGAAGCTGGCATAAAAGCAATGAAAGAAGCCGGTACCGTGGCGGTGTTATTACCCGGCGCATTCTACTTTTTGCGCGAGACTCAACTGCCGCCAATCGACTTGTTGAACAAGCATCAGGTACCTATTGCCATTGCAACCGACACCAACCCGGGTTCGTCACCATTATGTTCAATTTTATTGATGTTGAACATGGCCTGCACACTCTTTAGAATGCCGCCAGAGCAAGCACTTGAAGGTGTCACACGAAACGCTGCACTAGCATTAGGCTTAGATGACCGAGGGGTTTTAAAGGCCGGAAATAGAGCTGATTTTGTGCTGTGGGATGTCAGTCATCCAGCCGAATTGGCTTACCAATTTGGTGTGAATAAAGTCAAAGAAATTGTTATTGGTGGTCGGTAAGGGGCTTCGTTGTGGGCTGGTGAAACTCAGGGCTGAAAATGGGGCGGTGGCTTCGTTAGAAGCCGGTGGAACGGAGGCCAGGCAATGGGGTCGGTGGCTTCGTTAGAGGCCGGTGGAACGGAGGCTAGGCAATGGGGTCAAAGCAAATTAAGGTCAGG
>JABSOG010000148.1 GCA_013216025.1 Algicola sp.
TATAAAACGGGGGCTAGATATCATCCGGATCAGGCTTGGCTAGAGAGTTATTACTTTGAGACCAAAAATATAGAAAAGGCGATTTCGGTATTGAGTAACTCAAACGAAACGGTCAAAAAGACTTATGTTATTCAAGGTGAATTGATGGCTTTGTATGCCCACAATGGTCAAACTGAAAATGCTTTGAAGCACGCGATGAACCTGCTGTATAGCGATCCAAAAAATCTGATGTCGTATGTGCTGGCATTGGTGGTCACCTTACAAAGCGACGAACATCTGTTGACCACGCAAGTACTCGATGTGTTGATAGGTAAGTTTGATATCGAAGTAAGCGAGCAGTGGCTGAACTTGGTGAGTAATGCCGATAAGTTTATGGCTTCGAAGGAGTTTGCTGATTGGCAGGTTAAACATCAGGCGATGTAAAGCACTTTAAGGCTATACCCAAGTGACCTCATAAAGCGCTGAATTGTGTATTATGGGGTATAACAATATTTCACCATAATTTTGTTGTAGCGCTCGGCGTAGTTATAACCCGTGCGCCACCAACGGCGATGCTCAGAATTGACAATAGTATCTCCCATCCCTGTCAGGTAACGGAATCGACACTGTTGCTTTACCTTGTCGGACTCTTCAACACTAATGCCTGGTAAAATGGCCCCTCGTACGCTTAAGGCCAGTAATCTGTGATCATCGATTTTAATGGCCTCAGCCGCATCCTTATCACTGTCGGCATACATCACCCAGCTTAATAATTTAAGCTCTTTGGGCAGCTGATCAGAGGTTGGTTTGGTACTGGCACAACAGCTAAGCAAAGGCATTAGCCACAGCCAATATCCACTTTTTATCGCCTTTGTGCCAAACAGTCTTTTCATCTTCTTACCCGTAAGTTGCCTTGTTGTGTGAAACACAAAACCAACATTTCGCCCATTGCCTAAAAAGTGTAGGCCAGTACCTTTGTTTTTGCGAAAGGCTGGAGCGCAAAAAAACAAAACTACACCTGTAGACAAAAGATATTCACATGCTACACTGACTACAGTTGTAAACAATCATCGTTTCTGTAGTCAAAGGGGTCATGTTATGAAAAAGCCAAATAAACAATCTGAGATCACCGATGTCATTTATACCTTTGCGGTCACTGCCGTATTGGCCTCTTTGCTGTCTTACACCGTGCCGACCGAGGCCGCTGGTTGGGACTGTTCAGCATCCTCGAAAAGCCAGCAAGAGCTGCTGGTTGCAACCCTGAAGGAAAAGTAAGCTGTGAGGAATCGGATTAATAAAAGCGTGGTACTCCTTTGCGGTGCCTTCTTTTGTGGTGAATGGTTGGTACCAACCTTTGCGCAGGCCCAAACTCACACTGCGCCCCTTAAACTGACCGAAGCCGATGTACTTTTAACGGATGTACCTTATGATTTTATCCAGTTTGATAGCCTGCAGTGGCGGGCACTGACCAACAAGCCGTTGAATTTCAATAGAACGCTTGACGTTGTACACGAAAAACCCGGACAAGTGATCCACTTGTTCAGTGACAAGGTGACGTTTGACTACGATTTTAACGGCATTGCGGCCGTTGAGCGCGGTGGCAAGCTGCATTTTGTTCGTCACACGCCTTTTGGTGTGACATCGGTAAAGATTGAAGGCAACGATTTGGGTGATGTCAGTTATCAATACGAGATTGATGGGCAGCAGGTTGTTGATCAATGGGGCGCGCAGCAATTTGTCGAGCAAATATTGCATGATAGTGTGGGCAAGGGGGTTCACCGCTGGAAAGTGAGCCAGTTAACCAAGTTAAAGTATGTCAATCGCCGTCCGGTCAAAACCGATGCCCGGCAGTTGATGGGCAATCGTTTGCTCAGTGCTTTGCGTAATGAAGATGGTTTTTTCTCGGTGCAAGACTTGAAGATCACCAAGGCGATCCTCAACACGCCCGAACTGCTGCGAAAAAGGGCAAAACGTTTGCTTTACCATAATCAAGAGCAGGAGCAAGGGGCATTTTTCCTCGGGATTGCCAACAGTGGTGCTCATCAGGCTGATGTGCTGGACGACGGTTCTTTGAGTTTCAGGCATACCAAGGAAGATGGCAGCGTAGAGAGTACCCATTACCAGTTGAACAACGATTCGCTCTATCGTATTTTTGTCGAAGCAACGGGGCAGCAATATATTCCGGGCAAAACCGAACAAGCGATGGTGGATTATTTTGTGCGGTTGCATTTTAAGCAACCTAAGAGCGAGATCACTTGGATGCTGGAGTAAAAAATGCCAATTAAACAAAACGCAAGCTTGCCCAGACAAGTGAAAAAAACTACACTGTCTACTGTTGTAGTCCTGTAGAGAAAAACCAACAAAAAGGTGAAATATGACAAACCCGGCAAAAACACTCAGCGATGTGCAATTGTCCATTATGAGTGCGTTATGGCAGATAGAACAAGGCTCGGTCGCCGAAGTGTTGGCCGCCCTGACTGATAAACCTTATGCCCGTACCACAGTGGCAACGATGTTGACCAGATTAGAAAAACAGGCGTATGTTGTCTGTAAAAAAGTCCACGGGGTTAATGTTTATTATCCGCTGGTAGAACAGCAAGCGGTGCAAGAGTCCTCTATCAGTCAGTTGCTGAAGAATTTCTTTGGCGACCAAAAATCTAACTTGGTGTCGTTTTTGTTGAATGAAGATGTCAGCGAAAAGGAATTACAACAAGTCAGGGAGTTGCTTGACCAGAGGCAACAAAAAGTCAGCCAGTCTAAATAACCTACTATGAGTGCGCTTTTAACCCCAGATCTTTTTATTCCAGAGTACTGGCTCACCGGGCTGGGCTCTTGGGCTGTTTCTTACCTGCTGCACAGCACGGTGATACTTGGGGTGGTTTTGTTGCTGACCCACTTTGGCAAACTCATCTCTGAAAGTCGCAAAGACGTATTATTGAAAATGGGGCTGGTGGCGGGTATTTTGACCGCCTCACTCCAGTTTGTGCAAAGTTCTAACGGCACATTTGTCAGCACCATTGTCGTTGATGTGGCGCCTGTACCTGGTAAAGCCGACAATCAGCTGAGCAGTGAAAGCCGTATTATATCAACCAAAAACCTGATTATGGTGGTGCCAGAGCAAATGGCTGCGGCGCCCGCCAGTCAAAATGGACAACGGTTTACCATCAATTGGCTAAATGGTCTGTTGGTTTTTTGGTTGGCCGGTAGTGTGTTTTTTGCTGTGCGCTTCGTGTGGTTGTGGCAATCGTTTAAACGAACCATTGGTAAACGTACCGTACTTGAGCATCAGCCTACGATAGACTTGTGCTGTCGACTCAAAGAGAAAATGGGCATTAACCGCCAGATTGAGCTTACCCAATCAGATCAAATTACTTCGCCGATGGCCATCGGGTTATCGCAGATTTGCATTCCCCATGGTTTGTGGCTAGAAGTCGACGAAGAGCAGCTGACAGCGATTATTGCCCATGAACTGGCGCACTTGTCTCGAATCGATCCTATTTGGTTGTTTTTTTGGCATCTGATGTCGATTGTGTTTTTCTTTCAACCATTTAACAAATTGACCCAATTGAGTTTTCAATCCCGCGCCGAATTTCTTGCCGATGCCACCGCTGTACGCCAAACCAAAGACCCCGTGGCCATGGTCAACAGTCTGATGAGCGCCGCCAAATTGGCCAGCAGAGGTTCTTTTAGTTCGCTGACCAGCCATCTACTGGGGCGAAACGCCACTATCGTCGAACGTTCCCGGCTGTTGCTGGCCGAAAAATTGGTGAAAACCAAAACTTCAGTGTCTTTTATCTTGATAGCCGCGACGGTCATCGTGGTGGCCTCGGCATTGCTGTTGCCCTCAATATCTCTGGCCAGTAGAGAGGTCGGCGTTGATATGGCAGAACAAATCAAGTTGACCCCAGAAAACAGCCAGCCATGGGGAACTTACAAAAACACCACTTTGCGTTTTCAAACCAACCTTAATTACCGGGAATCAATAGCGGGCAAGCAGATTATTTTACAAACCAGAAGGGTTCATTTCGCCCACGACTTGGATGGCATTGCCAGATTGGGGCCCTTTGGTGAATTGCGTTTTATCAGCCGCAGTATTTATGGTACCCGCTCTTTGGTGATCTCTGCCGACTGGCGGGGTGATGCGGTTTATCAATTCAAAGCTGGTGATGAGCAGATTTTTGATCAACGCGCTGCCAATGATTTTATCCGTCAATTGTTGGATGAGGGTCTGGGTCAAAGCGATGTGTTCAAACGCAAAATGTTAAAAATGTACATTGATCCGCTGCCGACCACCAAAAAGGTCAGCAGTTATCAGTTGGCCCTTGAGGATCTTAACCGGGCATTGGTCAATCAAAATGGTTACTATTCCGCCGGTGATTTGGTGGTCGTACGAGCCATGCTGGATGCTCCACGGGTTTTTGTTGACGTCGAGCAAGAGGCCAAATCGCAACAGCGCTTTTTTAATGCCATGGCGCACAGTGGTGCGTATATGGCTTCGGTCAACGATTTTGGTTATTTGTCGATATCCCATAAACAGCAAAACAATGTTCAAGTTGCCACCCGTTATAACCTCAATAATGCGCGTTTGCTTGAGTTGTTTGTTAAAGCAACCGGCCTGACTTACGTTGCTGGTGATAGCGAAAAGGCGCTGGTTAAGTTTTTGGTTCGTTTGCATTTTGATGTGCCACCCGATGGCATTAAATGGCTGGAAGAGTAAATTGCGTCACTCGGGCAGACACCTGGGCGCCTTGTGCATTGCCTTTTTATGTTTGTGCAGCAGTTCGTTCAAACCGTGGGATTTCCCCCCACAATCACTCGCCGATCAAACCACTATATTTGTTGTTAACCATGGTTGGCATACAGGTCTGGTGATCCCCGGCAATGTGCTGGGCAACAAGCTTGAAGTGATCTCCCCTTATTTTGACTCACCGCCTTATTATGAATTGGGCTGGGGTGATGCAGGGTTTTATCAGGCCGAAGACATTACCGCGAGTCTGGCCGTTAAAGCTTTATTGTGGCCAAGTGATTCGGTGATGCATGTGGTGGCCTTGCCGATGGATCCTGTGAGTTATTTTGCCGGTAGCGAGGTGGTTGCGTTAACTTTGTCATCTGGGGGGCTAAATCGTTTAACCAGTCATATTGCCGCCTCGTTTAAGTACGGCGTTAATGGTCGACTGGAAAAGATGCGACCCGGTTTATATGGTCAAAGCCTGTTTTTTGTCGGGGCAGGCACTTATCACGGTTTTAATACCTGCAATACCTGGACCGCCGATGTATTGGCCAGTGGCGGCGTGCCGATAGATGACTGGCTGAGCTTGACCGCAGGCAGTGTGATGGTACAAGCGCGGCAGGCCTTGCAGGGCAGATAAGGCCAGGGATCGCTTTTGGTTTTTGCCTGAAAATGGGCTGAATCTGTATAATTTAAACCCGCTTGACCTGGAGAAAGCAAGGAACGACATTGTGAACGAATAAAAAGTCTGCTAATCTCCGCGCTCGAATATTATACTATTCCGTATGGATAAATTATCTAACCAACAGTAATCAAGGAATATCATGGAAAATGTAAACCCCTACGAATCACCCGATGCCGATCTGGACACAGGGCAACAGCAATCTTATCAACCTAAGGTTTTTGCGATTAATGGTCGTCTTGGCCGGGCGCGTTACCTGTGTTATTCGGCTGCTATTACTATGCTGGCCATTATTGTTATGGGTGTGTTGGCTGCTGTGTTTGGCGCTGTTGATGAGGGAGGGGAGTTGTCTCCTTTAATCTCGTTATTAATTTTATTTCCTATTGCTGGCACTATGGTGATCATGGCTAGGCGCCGTTTTCATGATTTAAATTTCAGTGGCTGGTGGTCGATTACGGTATTGATACCCATTTTAAGCATCATTCCGGGTTTGTTTTTGATGTTCGCTCCGGGCAATAAACACGAAAATGACTATGGTTTGATGCCGAACAAAAATGGCGCTTCGATTTATATTGTCATGGGTTTCTTTATAATCATGTTGGTAGGTATTATTGCGGCAGTCGCATTACCTGCCTATCAAGCCTATACGAACGGGTTGTAACCCAACAACCATTAAGAGGCGTCACCAACCACCCGGTTACGCCCCGCTTCTTTGCCCTGATATAACAGGGCATCGGCGCGATTAATACAGTTCATTAAATCCTCACCCGGGGTAAAAATGGTCAATCCAAAAGTCATTCTAACGTTAAATTGTTGGTCTTCGTAACTGAAGCTGGCCATTTCTATTACTTGCCTGATTTTATCGGCCACGATGAGCGCCCCTTCGATGTGGGTGTCGGGCAACAGAAAAATAAACTCCTCACCACCCCAGCGGGCCACACTGTCTTGCTCGCGGATGGTTTGTTTCATCAACCTTGATACTTCTTGCAGTACATAATCACCAGCATCGTGACCATAGTTGTCGTTGAACGATTTGAAGTGGTCGATATCGGCCAATGCTACGGCAAAGGGCGACAAGTTGCGTTTGCTGTGAGCCACCTGGGTTTTGGCAGTCTCAAAAAACGCTCGGCGGTTAGGCAGGTTGGTTAGGTAGTCGGTGTTTGACACATTTTCGAGCGCCCGATAAGCCTGTGCGTTGTCTAGCGCAATGGCCGTGTAACTGGCCAGAGTACCTAGCAGTTCGACGTTGGAGTCAGAATAAGCATTGGCTTTGAAGTCTTGAACCGTGATACAGCCAATGACTTTGCCATCATGGGCCTTAAGCGGTTGGTACAGCACTGATTGCATTTTTGAACCGGCCATGGGTTGACTCAATTCGCCAAGATAGGCAATGGCATCTTCTCTTTTGTTCAGTACCAGCGTCTTGCCTTCGCTGATGCAAACAATCGCCAAATGGCTTTTATCTGTTAAATCAATGTCGAATGTGGCTAGTTGCTGATTGTTTTCAATCACGTTACCAAAATGCAGTTTGCCAGTTTGGTGATCGATTGTCGCCAATGCAAAAACATGGGCGCTAAGAGAGTTGCTGATATGTTGATGCAACCGCAGCGAAATGTTGTCGATATCTAAGGTGGCATTGAGTTCTCGGCTGATATGGGCCAACGTTTCTAATTCACTGGTGCGCACTTTCACCAAAGCGCGCAACGCCAGTGCTTGTTGATTTAAATTGTAGGTGCGCCAGCGCAGCAGCAGGTGCACCAGTAAAACCAGTAAGCCCAGCATCAATATTTTAAACGCCATGGTTTGCCAAAATTTTGGTAATACAGTGATCAAGCGCTGTTCTACGCTAGACAGTTCATGGCCTTTGGCGTTGACACTGAAGACTTGAAGTTGGTAATCGCCAGGGGCTAGATTGGTATAACTGATTTGACGGTGCCCAGCATCAGTGGTGGTCCATTGATCATTAAAACCCAGCAGGCGGTATTTGTAGTCCAGTGAATTGGGCGAAAAATAATCCAGAGCGGCAAATTCCAAGGTAAAACCCTTGTCTTCGGGTTGCAGGGTCAAACGTTTTTTCAGGCGTTTGGTGGATACTCTTTTGCCGTCGATATAAAGCTTGGTAAAGCGAATGGGCGCAGAGAATTGTTGTGTAGAAACCCGTTCGGGGTTAATGCGTAACAGCCCCTGGGTACCACCATAAAACAGCTGTCCATCGCGGTCTTTGGCATAGGCTCCTGCCCACGTATTTCCGATACCAACTCCGTCTGGGCGGGAAAATGCCTTTGCCTGCCACTTATTCGGTTCAACCATCAGCAGCGATTTTGAATCGACCATCGACCAGATTCGACCTAGGTTGTCTTCGAGTAAGTTTTCACGCCAGCCTGTCGGTTGCCTGGTCAGCTTGTTAACCGAGTCAAATCGGGCCTGTTTACCGTTCCAGTGGGTCATCAAATTAATGTCTTTTGCGGTGGCCACCCATAACCGTTTTTTACTGTCGATCAGCAAAGTATTGATGTGGTTGTGAGATAAAGAATCGGCTTGATTGGGATCGTGCAGCACAGTGACACTCTTGCCTGTTTTCGTATCAAAAGCATTTAACCCCTCGTAGGTGCCGATCCACAAGGTGCCGTGATGGTCAAAAGCCAGTGTTGAGATTGAATTGCTGGCGATTGATTGTGGGTCGTTTTTTTGATGAGAATAGGTGGTCATTTCATCGGTATTTGGGTCTAATTTTGTCAGCCCGGCTGCGGTGCCCAGCCACAATACGCCTTGTACATCACTGGTGATAACACCGATCAGGTTGTGGGGCAGGCCGTCGCTGATGGTATAGTGTTTTAATTGGGCGGTTTGGGTCGAGTAACGATACAAGCCATGGGCAATGGTACCCAGCCAAATGGTGCCGTTGTCGTCTTGGTATAGCGATTTGACTTGCTTGTCGTTGAGCGCTGCCAGTTGCGGGATGTCGATTGGGTAAGACAGGCTGGCATCCAGTATCGTCACGCCCCGGCCCCGGGTGCCAATCCATAATTGTTTATCGACTTGCAGCACAGAGAAAATGTCAGGATAGTTGAGCACTCCTTGAGTTTTATCGGTGCTGGTGCTGTGGCGCAGGGTTTTAAAGGCTAAGTTGTTGGCGTTGTGGGTATTCAGACCATGTCCCCAAGTACCGACCCAAACAAGGTTGGTGCTGTCGACCAGCAGGCTACCGATGCTATTGTTACTTATCGAGGATCTAAGCAGTGGATTGGACTGGATTTTACGCAATACGGTCAAAGTTTTACCGTCGAGTACATCAATGCCGCCGCCAAACGAACCGACCCACACCTGTCCTTTGGTGGGTTCGGCGAAGGCAGAGCTCAAAGGGTGGCTGAGTTGATTGGCACCTGTGCCTGCCAAAACCTGCCTGAACAGCCCTGTTTGGGGTTGATAAACGTTGATCCCTTGCTCGTAGGTACCAATCCAAATTTGTTGATCGCTGGCTTGAAATAGTCGGTAGACCTGTTGCCCGGTCAATCCCGGTGACAGCTTTGTGTCGATATGTTCAAACGCAGTACTGTTTTTGGCCAATCTGTCGAGTCCTTGCCATGTGCCTATCCACAGGTTGTCTTGATGATCGACCAGCAGGGTGCGAATGCGATCATGATTAAGGCTGGTGGGATCACTTTTATCATGAGTAAAGTGTTTAAAGGGTTTACCCAGCGTAAAATGGTGGAGCCCGCCATATGTACCCAACCAAACGCCGCCGTGGCCATCGCTGGTAATGGCCTCTACGCGGTTATCGGCCAAACTGTCGGGATCTGATGGGTTGTGTTGATAGTGACTCAGGATATCTTTTTGATTGTCATAAATGAACAAACCATCGTTCATGGTACCAATCCACACTCGGTTGCTGTCATCGACCATCAGGGCGCGGATATAACTTGAGGACAATATACTGTGTGCAGCTGAGTTGGCGGTAAAGTTGGCTTGATAATCGTAACCATCGAAGCGGAGTAATCCGCTTTGGGTGCCTATCCAGATAAAACCCCTGTTGTCTTGGGCGAGGCGGGTGATGGCATTGTTGGGCAGTTTTTGCACGTCGAGCTGTTCAAATAGCAACTGGCCAACTTGGGCACCATAGGAGTGCGTAGGCAGGTAGAGTAATATCAACAGGACTAACCAGCGCTTCATTTTCACCTGCTATTGTTGTTGTTTTCATCGGGGTTGGAACACCCTAAGCATAACAGATTGATGCACCCTGTGCAGCTTTGGCAAGGAGGGCACAGAAAACCCGTTTATCGTCCGGTGGACAAATCAACCCAAAGCACCCTTCCTGAATATATCTTTATTGACGAGTTGTTATCGCCAGCTTGGCTTGAGCTTGCGCCAAAGCCAGTTTTTTCTCGGTTAATTGCTCACTGAGCACCTGAATTTCGAGGGTCAACGTATCACATTGGGCCTGTACTTTGTGACGTTGTTGATAAGCAGCAATGGCCTTGTGAACCCTTTGCAAAAACTCACTGGGCTCTATGGGTTTGGTGATTAAGTCGAAAATATGGCTGTTATCGACCGGATCATTCATTTGGCCAGTATTGAGGGTGCCGGTGAGCAGCAAAAATAGGCTATTTGGTAGTTTGGGGCGAATGAGTTCGAACAGTTCAGTGCCGCTCATGTGGGGCATTTTGTAGTCGCTTACCACCAATTGAATGATTGACGGGTCTATCAAGCCATCGAGTACTTCAATTGCTTGGGCCGCACTGGATGCGCAGAGCAGTTCAAATTCGTCTTCAAGCAGCAAGGTTAATACCTTGAGGTTTTCAACTTCGTCATCTACCAGCAACACTCGGGGGCGCTGGGGTTTTGGGACGGGCTTTTTAATATGGCCTATGTCGAATACAGAGTCGAATACAGAGCCCAATACTGAGTCGGATACTGTCATGGCTACACCGGCAGGCTGACGGATAACTCGGTACCCGTGTCGCTGCTGGATTCTACCTTGATGTGCCCACCAAGTTCTTTGACAAGGCTGGCACAAATGGTCATACCCAGCCCAGCACCAGCGCCGTCTGTGCGGGTGGTGTAGAAGGGGTCGAACAATTTTTGTTGGGTGGTTTCATCCATACCGCAACCGTTATCTTTTACGCTGATTGTCAATTGGCCGTTAATCTGCGCTCCGCTGATTTCAATTTTCCCTTGGAGTTGCGGCTGTTGGCGTTTTTTGTGTTCGATGGCCTGACAGGCGTTGACCGTTAAGTTCATAAAGAGCTGGCTGAGTTTTGCCGGAAAACACAAAGGCGAATCGGTGAGCTGTCCGGGTGTATCGATGTCGATATCAGGGTGTTGGGTTTTAAGCAGGGTAATGGTTGAGCCGATCAGTTCGCCAATAGGCATTTGCTGGCCATAGTCCTGATCATCACCAAATGCTCGAACGTTATCTACAATCGCTTTGATTCGCTTGCTGCCCAATTGAGCGGTTTGCGACAGCTCGGTTAATTTGGCAAAGTTGTCGTCAAAGGCCTTGAGTACTTGGCTGTCGGCGTTTTGCCCTCCGGCCAGTTGTGTGAGAAAGGCCTTGATTTTGACAATCTCTTTTTCAATCAAAAAAGTCGCTGTGTGGGTAAAGTTGGCCGGTTCGTTGATTTCAACGGCAACGCCCGAGCTCAACATGCCCAACGAGGCCATTTTTTGGGTTTGCTCCAATTGTTGCTGGACGGCGATTATCTCGGTGTTTTGTGCTTCGCTTTTGCGTTTTTGCTGCTCTAATTCGGTGTGACCTAGGGCATTGTCTACGGCTATGGCGGTGTGTCTGGACAAGGTGCGGAGCATGTCGAGTTGTGGTTCAGAGTAGGCGTTGGGTTCTGGGCTTTGCAGGCTCAGGCAACCGACAGTTTTGTCACCAATAATCAGCGGCATATAGACCACTGTGGCCATCTGCTTACCGTAAGTGGGTTGCGGCATGGGCTGGTTAAAATGCTGCTGCCACTGCTCGTGGTTGTTGATAATCAATTCTTGTTGCCGGTTGACACACCAAGCTGCTGGCGTGCTTTGGTCATTGAGGTCAAAATCTACCGCAGGGGCTTTCTTCTTATCTTCAACAACTAAAGGCATATGGATACGGTTTTGGTCTTTTTGCAAAATACCCAGCGTAAAAATATGGGCATCCAGTACCTTGTTAAGACTCTGATACACCTGCTCGATGACTGCATTTAAGTCTAGACTGGCCGTCAAATCACGACCAATCTCCCCGAGCATGACCATATTGGCCTGAGATTGTTGCAATTGCTTGTTGGCCCGTTTGCGCGAGGCATTGATCCACAAACTGAAGACAATCAAACCAGCAAAAATAAATACCATCGTAAAGGCCAATACCAAGACCTTTTTTTGACTGACAATGGCCCCTTGTTGTTCACTGTTTTTACCGGCCATTGATTCTAATTCTTCTTGTTTGGCAGCCAAAAAGGCTTCTTTTTCAACGATTTGCTCGTTTAAAAAGGCAACTTTTACTCCTTGATCTCGCAATCGATTGAGCTGTTCGGTATTGCGTTTTTCTCGGGTTGTGAGTTTAGATTGTTGATCTTGTAATGTTTTGCCGGTTTGTGTCACATCATTATTGAGCTTGTTTAATTGTGCTGTTGTGGCTTTGAGCTGTGCTTCTTGGCTGGCGATTTCTGCCTTAAAGGTTGTCATTTGCTGTTTTTGTTGCTTGATTTGCTGCTGTTCTTTGGCCAGTGTGCGGCTAGTATTTTTCAGCTGAATTTCTCTTTCGAACAAGTCGAGTTTGATTTGCTGCAACGCCAATTCGGTTTTACGAAAAAGCTCGGCGACGTCAATTTCGGTGCCGCCAAGCAATAACAGATTGGGGTCAATCACCAGCTTTTCGAAAACGATGTTACTGCGGTTCATTTCAAAGCTTAAGGCGTTGTTGGTTATTGACAGAAAATTGATCATTAAGTCGTGCGGGTTGGTGGCTTGATTGGAGATAATCAGGGTGTTGGTTTTTCTGGTCTTGTTGGCGACTTGCGCCATTGATTTAACGTGACTGGCACCTAAATAAACCACTTGGCTGTTGTTGGGGTCTATTGAGCCAACATCGGTTTTGAATACGATGAGCGGTTTGCCCTTGACCCGGATTATTTTTGCCGCTGATAGCAGCTCTTCATAGAGGGGGTTTTCGTCGCCGACAAAAGCCACGCGATATTCTGAAAATTTGTCTTCATCGGGCCAACTGACATATTGCAGTATTCGAAAAATCATCGCTGAGCGAACCAGATAATCAGGCTGCTCTTGTGCAGTGCTAGTTGTGGCGGTACATAGGAGTGCACAAACCAATAGCAAGGTATTAAGTCCTTCTTTTAACTTTATTTTTTGCTTTTTAAAAAAGGACAATGGTGGGGGCATGTAGATTCCTAGGTTGTCAGTCTGTGGCTAGGAGCCTGTCCAAGAACGACAGCTCAACTGAGGAAAATCCAGATTTGGCCATTTTCCGCGGTTTTTCCAGTTAAATAGTAAAACTATTCGCCTGAAAAAACCGCGAAAACTGACTCAAACTGGTTTCCCCTCAGCACGGCTGCAGTTCTCGGATAGGCTCCAATGCGGACGGTTTTCATCTTACTTAAAGTTGTCGGGTAATGCTAGTTGGTAAACAGGTTGATTTTTATCCGTTTATTTGCTTCAATAGCGCCCGAGTAAAATGGAAGGCATGGGGCCAACCCGCCAGCATAGAGGAGATTAATCATGTACTTGTGTCGAATAGCATTCCTACTTCTATATACCCAAGTGACCTCCAAATGCGGATTCAGTGGGATTTAAAAACGTTTTAGGCAAGGCAAATGACTGCCGGTTTAGTCATCTAAATCAAAGTTATTTAACGCCGCGTAAAACGTTTTTAAACCCACCCGAAGGGAGTCTCTGAGCGATTCCACTTCATCGTTCCATTGGTTTGAAAGGAAATGACCCTTCCTTCGACAAC
>JABSOG010000015.1 GCA_013216025.1 Algicola sp.
CTTATCGAACGTGATGCAGCCGCCATTTGGTGGTATAACCGCATCAACCGGCCTGAAGTGGATTTGACACAATTGGATAATGCCTATATTCAACAAATGCAAGACTATTACCAGTCGATTGGCCGCAGCCTGCACGTACTGGATATAACGACTGACATACCGGTACCTTGTTTCGTCTGTGTATCATATAATCAATCCACCGGTAAAGAGATCCTCTATGGTTTTGGCTGTCATCTTGATGCCCGTATGGCCGTTGAAAGAGCGGTGATTGAACTAAATCAATTATTACCCATCGTGTTGACGCCACGACCAGCCAGTTTTGACGCCAGCATGGCAACCTGGCTGGATCATGAGACTATCCAATCACATGATTATTTATCACCATTGCCAAACCAATCCCTTCGTGTTGACGATTGTTATCCGATCCAGGACAAAGCGGATGTGAATCTCGCCCTAACACAATTGGTTAGTTGTTTTCAATCGGCCAATATTGATTTACTGATGTTGGACTTGACCCAGGCTGATATTGGTATGCCGGTTGTGAAAATGATCGCGCCCGGCTTACGCCATTTTTGGCGGCGATTAGGGGCGGGACGGTTATACGACGTACCCGTTTCAATGGAATGGTTACCATCGCCGCTGTCAGAAGCGGAAGTGAACCCTGTCAGTATTGTTATTTGACATCCCGGAACTTAAGTACGCACGGGGCTTGTTGCAGTGCTGCGGCCATTAGTTCGAGTAGTGCCAAGGTATCGATGGCAGATTTGTTGCCTTTAGGCGTCAGCGGAGCAAGCCGTAACCCATCGGGCCAAACCATGGATATAATCCCGCGACATATGTACAGGATGTGCGGTATTTCGCGGACTATAATGGATGTGAAAGAGCGATTCGTCCATCCCAGAACAAAAAAAACCGCCGAAGGATTACCCCTACGGCGGTTTTCAAGACTTGAAGATTAAATCTTTAAATCAGCACTCTCGTATAGAAAGGCTTGTAAAGAAGGTTTACAAAGACGGCTTATAAGTGTCAACCATGTTATGCATACGGTCAGTCTGGCCGTTTGTGAACTGGTTCATACATGAATCATCAGTGTAATCCATGAAGTTCAAGATTGGGTCTGAACCGCCGCCTGAACAAGTATCGCGACCTGTAGGACAACCGTAAGCAGCACTTGACTCAGCTGGAGTATCGTCTACAGAATCACCAGGAGCATTACAGCCACCTTGGAAAGTGTGGTACAAACCTAAGTAATGACCGACTTCGTGAGTTGCAGTGTCACCCAAGTTGTATGGTGCAGCAGAACCGCCAGGCAAAGATTCGTCAAGCATAACAACACCGTGCATGTAGCTTGTTTCAGGATATGAATCAGGGAAACGAGCGTAACCAAGGATGCCGCCAGAAGGTGAACAAGTATAGATGTTCAGGTTATGAGCCGGATCAACAGCCAAAGCTTTCTTCATTTTCGTTTCAGTGTTTGAAGAGTAACAACGGCTGTAGTAACCATTGTTTTTAGTTCTTGTGATGCCGCCTAGAGTGAACGAGAAACCTGTTCCTGCGAAAGCGCTATTAAGAACGTCCATTTGATCCATGATCATTGAATCAGGAATGTTACCTTCAACTCCGCCACGTCTGCTTTCTTTGTAGACAACATGGAATTGAACAGAAATGTTGTTAGCAGCGACACCGGCCAAAGCAGAAGTCACTGGGTTAATACCATTTTTTTCTTGATGTGCTCTGATGCTTCTTTCGATTTTCAATTTACGAATATCAGTAATATGTTCTTCTGCACAACGCTTACCGCGGTGCATATGACCTTCTTTAGTTAGGAAGTGAATATCTTGCTCAAGGCCAGAAAAATCTGTGTTGGCTTCGAAAACGTCCAGTCCATTTACTTTAGCGCTGGCACCGAGTGACAATGAACCTAAAACTAAAGCTGTAGCGAGCTTGGTCATGTTGAATTTCATTAATTGTTCCTACCTGTTTAATTGACTTGTGAGATGGCTTATTATGTTTATTATTTTCTAGCTTATTATTGTTATGATTTTGTTGGTCTTTTGTTAGTACTTGATAATATTTGTTTCCGGTTTCCCCGAAAGCAAGTGCATCGTATCATTGTTAAATTATTGTTTCAAGCGGTTACAAAAAATAAATCAATTGCTCATATCAGTTACATTTCACCCCATCCAAGCACAGTAAGTAGTTGATCATTAGCGATTTATTCTTTATCAGGAACAGAAAAAAGGCCATGTGAATACTCACATGGCCTTTTTATTTGTTAAAAAAAATTACTTTTTAACGTTATTTACTTGTTACATCCTATTAATGCTTCCAATGAAAGGTATGTGCCTTCTCTTCCATATAAGCTGCCGTTGCCGGATGCATATTGGTCACATTGTTATTTTCGAAGAAGAACTTATCACGCTTGTTATCGTAGTTGCCCACTTCGTTCATGGTTTTAGCATCATAGATGCGCCCATTGATGACCGTATAGGCCACTTTTTCTGACAAACGGATATCTTTAGTTGGATCACCATCGATGATCGCCAAGTCAGCCAGTTTGCCAGTTTCGATAGAACCGATGTCTTTGTCCATACCCAGGTAATGTGCACCATCGATAGTACCGCCACGAATCGCTTCCCAACCACTGAAACCACCCTGTGCCATGCTCCACAATTCCCAGTGAGCAGCCAAACCTTCACGTTGACCGTGAGCACCAATATTGACCTTTACGCCAGCATCACGCAGCTTCTTGGCATTTATCGCCACGTTGATGTGGTTATAATGACTCTCTGGCGCTTTGGTGCGATGGGTTGCAGTAGGTTCAACCACGTACTTAGGCACAAAACTCATCAGGCGTTCGTTTTTCCACACGTCATCATGCTGATACCAATAGGTTTCGCCAGACAAACCACCATAAGCCACAACAAACGTTGGGGTATAACCTGAGTCAGTTTGACCCCACAGCTGTACAACATCAGAATAAACGTCTTTGATTGGCAACGCATGTTCTACCCCGGTGTGACCATCGACAACCATGTTCATGTTGTGTTGGAACTTGGCGCCACCTTCTGGCACAACCATCATCTCCAGTTCACGCGCTGCGCTGAGCACCTGCTGACGGGTTTCACGTCTTGGGTGATTGTAACTCTTGACCGAGATGGCCCCAGAGTCTTTCAAACGCTGTACATGGAACTTGGCGTCTTCGAGGCTATCAATATTGGTTTTATAACCAGCGGCGTGAGCAGCATACAAAATACGGCCAACAGAGAAGATCCTCGGTGATACCGTTTGACCGGCTCTGGCCATTTCAGCCATTGAGAACACTTCAGTGGTATCGTTAGACGGATCATGAAGCGTTGTCACACCAAACGACAGATAGGAGTATTGATTCCAGTTCTGCTGTGGTTGTATACCACGACTGGCATAACTACCATGGGCATGAACGTCAACCAAACCAGGGATCACCGTCTTACCCGAGATATCAATCTGCTTGGCTTTACGTGGAATGTCTATCTCACCACGTTTGCCAACCGCTTTGATGCGGTTGTTTTCAATCAATATCACTCCGTCTTCGATGATCTCTTGTTCGTTATCTGCATTGCGCATGGTCACGACACGTCCGCCAACCAAGGCCAGTAAACCTTCGGGTTTATCGGCTTTTTTGTCAAAGCCAACGTTAATGCCTTTGGCCACTTCTTCAGGCATTTCTTCTGGTGCCCCATTCAAAAAAGCAAATGTATCGGTCAAAGAACGACGATACAAGGTTGGACCAAATGCCCAGGTCAGCTCACTGCTGTCAGCTCTCCAGTTCAAGTAGTCACCCGACAACTTGGATACCTTCTTAACCGGAAAGCTTTCGGTCTTTTTACCAATCGACAAGGTTTTACCCGTCAAAACAAGCGGTGCCACATAAGTGTTGAAGTCTTGGACAAAGGCAACCCATTGGCCATTAGGCGAAACTTTAAAGTCGGTGATGTAATCGCCCTTAAGGTGGGTTCTTTCATCTTTGCCGTTTAGGTTGGTACTTTTAAGCTGCAATTCATTTTCTTCGCCATAACTGTAAAAATAGACTCGGTGGGTGTTGTCCGCAAAATGGGCATTATTGCCGCTTTTGGTGATCCGGCGAACATTGCCCCCTTTACTGTCAGCAATATAAATGCCCGGATTCAACGACCAGTCACCAGAGAGCAAGAAACCGCCAGTGGTTTTTTTGAACAACACTTTTTTGCCATCTGGTGAGAATGATGGCTCTATATAGTGGCCTTTTTGCTTAGTCACTATTTTGCTGCGACCATTACGCAATTGAGCGACCCGTACAGTACCCAGTTTTTTGTCGTTCCAAGTGGTGTAAACCACGCTTTTGCCATCACGAGAAAAGCTCGGGTAATACTCAAAATGGTCTTTTTGTTTGGTCAGGCGTTTAACTTTGCCCGATTTGATGGTGCGAACATAAATGTGACCAAGCGCCTGAAACAGCACTTTTTTGCCGTCAGGAGAGATTTGCGTCCAACGCGCCATTTTGACTTTAAAGGTATCAGGTGCCACATCCACGGCAAAACGCAACGCCGGGGTAATTTGTTTTTCGGCTTTTACATGCACCGGAATGCTGGTGACTTTGGTGGAGTTCACATCGACACTGTGGAACTTGCCGCCAGCCCAAAAGACGATTCTTTTGTCATCCGGTGTCCAAGAGTATGCCGCAGTATTGCCATGCTCGCCGTTGGTTTCTTGCAAGTCGCGATCAAGCCCCAGATAAACTTCGGTTTCGATACCGGATTTGAGGTTTTTAATATACAGCGCACTTTGAGTGCCTACGCGTTTCACGAATGCCAAATACTTGCCGTTGTTGCTGGGCATTGGACGAATCGCGCCACCAGCGCCACTGATCACGGTTTCTTCTTCACCCTTGAGTAAATCCCAGCGACGAATTTGAAAAACCGAACCGACTGCGTTTTTGTTGTACTGCCAGCGAGAGCCTGAGGTGCCATCCAGTGAGTAGTAGACGTAGCGGCCATCAACAGAGTAAGCAGGCTCGGCAACGTTTTTCTGAGATTTTTTACCGTGCAGACGTTCGCGTACTTCAACCCCTTTGCCACCAGACTTGTGATACATCCAGATAGAACCAGCAGCGATAGAGCGGCCCGTCATGTGACCTTGCTTGCCAAGAATATAATTACCGTCTGGGCTCCAGTAAGGGTTGTGAACAATATGATGCTTTTCTTTACTAACCTGTTTAAGATCGGTGCCATCAGCGTTCATTGTCCAGATATTATCACCACCTTTGCGGTCTGAGATAAAGGCGATGGTTTTGCCATCTGGGCTGTATTGTGGTTCAGAGTTCCACGCCATGTCGCTGGTCAAAGCCTTGGCTTCGCCGCCATTGATGGGCATGGTATACAAGTCACCCAGCATATCAAACACAATGGTTTTGCCATCAGCGCTGACATCCAAGTTTGACCAAGTGGTTTCTGTGGTATCTATGGTGATGGATTTACGCTCACCTGGCGGGTTGAGCACATCCCATTCGGGTTTTTTGTCTTCTTTACTTTCTTTACTGTCAGTGCTCTTTACCTCAGCTTTGGCTTTTGTCTCATCGGCCAATAGCGGCAATGAGGCACTGGCGGTAAATAACCCGACAGCCACTGCAAGGGCAAGTTTGGTTTGAATAAATGACATGGCGTACCTGTATATTGTTATAATGAAGGGTGGTTGGACATTTTTATGCCAAATTAAAGCATATTTGTCCAGCAATGTATTGTAACTTTGTTTGTCTTGGGAGTGGTCTTACTTGTGGTTATGCGTTGCGCTGCGCATGGAAATTCAAAAACCTTGCCACGGAGGCACGGAGTTGCGGAGGAAAAGAAAGAGAAAAAGCAAAAGCAAAAGCAAAAGCAAAAGAAGGATGAATTGCCTGTAACAGTTAAACCAACCAAATATGAATCGCTTTGTATTTTATCTTTTCCGCTTTTTTCTTTCCTCTTTCTTTTACTCCGTGCCTCCGTGGCAAAGCTCTTGACCTTTAAGGCCGCAGGCCGTAACTAAACTGGATACAAAACCCCAGGCACAATGGTCACAGACGTCTGTCCATCGGTCAGCCATACTTCGCCACTATCGATGGTGCATTGCAGTTCCATGGTACGTTGCACCAGTTGCGCCATTTCGCCAACGCTGTCTGGGCTTAGATTGATCACGCTTAGATTTTTAGCACGGTTGAGTTTATTTTGATTCTTCTGCCACCAAATATCCGCAGCACCGCCACCGTAGGTGTACACTTTAACGGCTTTGGCACGACCCGATGCCTTGCGAACACGTTTTTCGTCGGGCAGACCCAATTCAATCCACAAATCGATTTCACCCGCTAGGTTAACTTGCCAAATATCGGGTTCATCGTCACTCGACAACCCCTTGGTCATTTGCAGGTGTTCGTGCGCGTTGAGAATAAACGCCAACAAACGCACCATCATTCGCTCATCAGTTTCTGAGGGATGTTTAGCAATGGTGAGGTTAATGGGTTCGTAATAGTGACGCTCTAAATCGGTGATTTGAACTTGAGCTTTATAAATGGTTGCTTTGATAGCCATGGGATTAGTCGCAATGAATTAAGGGGAGGCATAAAAACGGCACTGAAAATATGCTCGTGCATTTTCAGCATACCGTCCATCCATGGACATAAGCTCTAAGGCTGCCATTCTATAAATTTGTTGGTCGAATGGTAAAGTTACAAACCTAATTCGCGTAGAAAGTCATCATCGACATCATCTACGACCGGGGCTTCTTTAACTTTTGGTTTGGCATCTTTTAAACCGGCAATAATTTCATCCGGATCTAAATCTACCTGAGGTTCAAATTCTTTGAGGGCAACAAACTCGGTTTTATCTATTGCTAATTCAAGATAAAAAATATGATGTTTTTCGGTGAAAAATGACACCCTGCGAGTTTGTGCCCGGTCGAGTTGAGTATCAATCGAGATATTAACCTGTTTGTTGATAGTCAACATTTTGGGCTGGTTTTGATTGATCGAAGTGTGTAATTCTTTACCAATTTTGCCAGTAAAATCACCAAGAATTTGGTTCATCAGTTCGCCCATGACGTTACTGACTTCATCAGAAGTATGCTGATTGGCCAACTCGGTTTTTGGGATCCCCATGTTGGTCATATAATTCTGATACAGTTCGATAGCCGATTTTGCTGAGAAGTTCATCACCACCAAACCAGAAAAACCACCGTCAAACAACACAAAACAACCAATATCTGGTCGAAGACTGGTTTTGTGTATTTTTTGGATCATCGGAGAAAAGGAGATGTCACATCCCGTTGCACTACCTAATACATTACAGACAGAGTTACAGAGCTTTAACAAGATATCTTCTGTCGTAACGATTTTCATTTTTTTCATAAGAGGTTTTACTCGTGAGATGGGTGCTAAGTCTATTGTTTTCATGACTAGTCTAGCGGTTACACACTAAAAGTCTAGCCTAGAGCCATGCTATCTGATTAATAACAATAAATAGCCGAGATTATCGCTCGCTTACCGTCCAAAAATATTCATCCACATCTTTGACGTTTCATTTCAGCACTGACGGTCTTTTTGTCGCTGAGTTTATGCTAGTGACCATACTACAGTCAAAACACCGACTCAATCAGCATTTCGCGGCAATCTTAATCGCTCAAGTCGTTATAATAAAAAGACTTGAGGAGGAACACACCATGCAATCACAACAAGTATTACAAATCAAAGCCCTTGAACATCTAATCGAAGCAGATTTTGACAGCAGTAAATGCTGTCAGTCCGTCTGCCTACTCACCGCCGAACTGTTTAAAAACAGCGATGACAAGGTTCAACAAGAATTGGCCAGTGTCGCCTATAAAGCGTATTTGTCGACGTCTGAGACGGTGCCTATTAAGTAGAGGAATAAAGCCATATAAGAGAAATAGAAGTGGCAGCCCTACCAGGAATCGAACCTAGATCTAACCCTTAGGAGGGGCTTGTTTTATCCATTAAACTACAGGGCCGCAGTTTGAGGGGTAGATAATAACGGCTATTGCGACCAATTCAAGTTTTTTATGACCATTAGTGGATTCATTCACCCTCGAATCAACAATCGAGCAACAAAACCACCAATTTCTTCGGCCCATGGGCCCCATAAGCCAGCGTTTGCTGTATATCTGCGGTTTTTGACGGGCCAGATATCAACAGGATATTGGTTGGCATTTTGTTATGCCACTGCTGCTCATTGATCAACGTTGTAAAATCAGCATAAAGTTGATTGGCATCAACAATGACAAAGTGCACTGGTGGTACCAACGACAGAGTTCTGGGTTCATCCACCGTTGGCCATAATACGATTGTGCCAGTCGCCGCTATTGCACTGTGCGAGCCGGTAATCGCTGCGGGCGTGTTGTCGAACAGGTTTTGTTTGGCCTCACCTTCTACAACAAAGTCAAAAGGTTGTAATATGACTCGGCATTTCATATCAGCAGTGGGCAAGGCTTCGATTTCTTCACTATATTGACTGTTTTTGCCATAAAGTAGTTTGTCGATATTCAAAGATTTTAATTCTCTGCCAACCACTTCGGCGATTTGCGCCCGACTGGTTTTAATCACCTGTGCATGGTTGTTTTGAAGATGCGCGACAAACTGTTCAAGCTGTTGTTGATGGCTGAGCTTAGGATAGTCAAAACCACTTTCTTTTGGCAGGTTATTATAATCGGTCCCGGCCACCTGACGTTTGAGTTTGGCCAATATGTTGTTTCTAGCGGACAGATTTGTCATTTGTTCTTTCCTTGTTTTTCACGCTCGTCTATCAATTCATGCAAGGTTTTGGCGGCGAGCTTTGGCGCGGTTCTGGCCACGGTCCAAGGGCCGAGTTTTTTCGGCATCAACCAAGACAAACGGGTCAACAGTTTTGTTGACAGACGATAAAGCCGGGGGGACTTGTGCACCAATGCCCATAATGTCCAAACCCATGCTTCTATGGGTTTACGCCCAGCGCCCTGTCCTTGGACTGTTTGCGGCACATCCGCTCGGGGTTGAACACTTTCTTTTCTGAGTCGCAACAACAACTTGGGAATAGGAATACCCACCGGACAAACTTCTTCGCAAGCACCACATAATGACGAGGCTGTTGGCAAGTCTTTAGTCGCTTGTAATCCCAGCAAATGAGGTGAGATGATTTTGCCTATCGGGCCGGGATACACAGTGCCATACGCATGACCTCCAATACGGGTATAAACCGGGCAGTGATTCATGCACGCACCGCAGCGAATACATTGCAGAGTTTGCCTGAGTTCTTCATCGGCAAAAGCTTGGCTGCGGCCATTGTCGAGCAACACTAAGTGAACGGCCTTGGGGCCGTCTTTTTCTCCAGGCTGGCGAGGGCGAGTGATCATATTAAAGTAGGTTGAGATAGCTTGTCCGGTGGCGCTTCGCGTTAACAGACTTAACAGCGGCGGCACGTCATTCAGTGTTTCGACCACTTTTTCGATGCCCGTTATGGCAATGTGTAAATCCGGTACGGTACTGCACATGCGGCCATTACCTTCATTCTCAACCAAGCACAAAGTGCCAGTTTCGGCCACTGCAAAGTTGACTCCAGTTATCCCTACATCTGCCTGACAGAATTTGTCTCTTAGCACATTGCGTCCAGCCTTTATCAGGGTATCGACGTCTGTTGAATAGTCAAATCCATCAATGTGTTGCGCAAACAATTTGCCTATCTGGCTTTTATTTTGATGGATGGCTGGCATGATGATATGGGACGGGTGTTCTTTGGCCAATTGCACGATATATTCGCCCATATCGGTTTCAAGACATTCAACGCCTTGTTGCTCAAGGTGATCATTCAAGGCGACTTCTTCGGAGACCATCGACTTGCCTTTGACAACGGTTTTACCCCCTGCCTTAGCAATCAAGCCAGCAATGATCTCGTTGGCCTGCTCTGTCGTTTGCGCCCAGTGGACTTTTATACCATTGCGCTGAAGATTTTCTTCAAGCTGTTCAAGCAACTGCGGCAGTTTTAACAAGCAACGCTGTTTGATGCGTTTGCATTGTTCCCGAAGTATTGTCCACTCATCTTCATCGGTAAACGCGGCTTGACGTTTGTCCATTAGGTAGTCCATCGCACCGCGAAAGTTATCTCGCAGTTGTGGATCGTTTAAATCACGTTTGACGTTTTGTTTGAATTGGGTCACGAGGCTTTCCAACGCGCTTTACCAACAATGCGCTCTAACAAATAACTGGCAATGTGTTCGCCTTGTAATGGCTGCTTTTGATGGGCCAAAGCGCCGTCAATGTTCATCATGCAACCCCAGTCACCGCTGATATATCGCACTGGTTCAGCAGCCAATAAATGCTTTGTTTTATCCTCTACCATGGCCACCGAAATATCGCCATGTTTGACCGCAAAGGTGCCACCAAATCCGCAGCATTCACTTTCATAATCATGTTCGATCAGTTCAACATTGCTCAGTTGTTCGAGCAATTTTTTTGATGTATTGTGACTGCCCATTTCGCGCCGGGCGGCACAAGACGTATGCAAAGCGATGCGCTCTTTCTCGCCGGTATCAGTCAGTTGAATGTTTAAAACGTGCAGTAAAAACTCGCTGAATTCATAAATTCGATCACAAAAAGATTGAATGCCCGGCTCATCTGCGAGCAAAGATTGATAGTGATGGCGCATCATGCCGCCACACGAACCTGAAATAACCACAATGGGGATATCTAATTCAAACTGTTTAATCTGGTGTAAAGCAACCGCCTTTGCCTGACTTTGATAACCCGAATTATAGGCCGGTTGACCACAACAGGTTTGGCCCTGAGGGTAAATCACCTCAATGCCCTGTCGGGTCATTAGGTCGATGGCATCAAGACCACTTTGCGGATAAAAGCTGTCGACCAAGCAAGTGCCATATAAATAAACCTGCGCTGGTTTGTGCGGGTATTGTCTTATTTTCACGGGGTTTTCCATACATTTGAGGTGGTTCGACATTTCGACGGTTTCTAGACTGGTATTGCCGCTACCTAAGCGGCAAATAAACCCAGATTTTACAGCCTTTATCCGGTTTTGACGATACATCAATGGCGCCATGGCTACATTGTACAAAACCATAAACCTGGCTCAATCCCAGTCCGGTGCCTGAAGTATTCGAATAATATGGGTCGAAGATTTGACTGACAGCCGTGTCGTTGATGCCGCAACCATCGTCTTTGACGACAAAAACCAGCCATTGGCCAGCGTCCAGTTGCAACGACTGCGCCTCATCCGCTGATAAGGTCACAATTTGGCTAGTCAACCAGATAACCCCATGTTGCGACATCGCTTCTGCCGAGTTTGTTATCAGGTTGCCCAATGCAGTTTCAAGCTGCTCACTGTCGAGCAATACCCGGGCACCATCCGATCTAAGTGCGGTTTCGACGCTGATGCTGTCTGATAATCCTGCTCGCAGACGTTCAATCATCCCTGATACTGCTTGATCAAAGACGACTTCAACCTGACCGATGCGCCGTCTTCTAGAATAGGCCAACAACTTGTCACCCTGTTGTCTGCCCCGACTGCTCGCCTGTGCCAGTTGATCAACATAGTATTGCAAGTCTTGGTTATCGACCACTTTAAGCTCAAGTAACTCGATAAAACCGCTGATCACCGCCAATACATTATTGTGATCGTGGGCGACCCCATCAACCAGTGTGATCAGCGCCTTGATTTTTTGCGCTTGGCACTGACGCTCAAGATTGGCCAGTTGAGCTTTTTGTGCACTGATATCGTTGATAACCCGCAGCATATGCAACGCTTCATTGTGCTCGTTTCGCTGTACCACACAATGCTCGATAATTAGGACGTAATAACCTTCGCTTAGCAACACCCGGTATTGTGCTGAGCAATGTAAATCGCTGCTTTTTATCAGGTTCTGCATCTGTTGTTCTAAGCCAGTGATATCATCCGGATGAACCTTTTCGTACCAGTCGCTGATGTGTGCAATAGACTGAGTCCAATCTAGGGTAAAAGGGAGTGATAAACCAATTTGAACAGTCACTTGGTCATCATTGATATGCCAATTGAGCACCATATCGTGGCACAGTTGATTTAGAGTGAGTTGGGTTTGTAACGATTGTTCGGTTTGTTGCAGGCGTTGGGCTACCGGTTGGTGCTGGTTTTGAGTGCGAATATGACCAGCGTAATATCCCAGCAGTGCCGTGGTCAACATGACAGCAGCCACAACGCTGAACAACGCTGGCTGATAGTGAAAAAACATCCAGGCGAGCACAATATAAAGCAAGCCAATTGCGAGAGTCCAACCCCAAAAGCTACGCTGTTTTTCCTTCGAATCTGTCACGCTCTGTCAACCGCTCAATTTGACACATTTTTGTTCATGCGTGTCAGCAGTTCTATCATCACTTTGGTGTAGTTCTGCTCTTTGATCCTTGCCTGTTCGAAGATGTTACCAGCATTGCCACTGGCCGATTTGATCAAACCCATCAAAATACCTTCTTCGCTTTGCAGCAGGTTCAAATTCGCGATTTCTTCGTTGAAGTCCACCTCCAAGTCGTTAATCACTTTTTCAAACTGCTCAGACAACACCAAATTACTAGTTTGCATATCCAAAACCAACTTGCCGATAGTCTTGCCAATTATCCGAATATTGCCTTCACTGTTTTGTAGCTGTAATTCGTTGATGATCCCTCGCACCCGGCCTTCAACACCATTGAGCAACAAGCATATTTTATCTTTTAAGGTACCCAAGCGATCTTCATCTTCTATGGGCATAGAACGCACTAATACCGAAAACCCCTCATAATTAAACAAGGTTCGGTTGCTCCAGCTATAAATTCGTCCCTGATTCTTCAGCATTTCAAACACTTGTTTTTCTAATTCATGCATCTGGCCATCATCACTGTGATAAACCATTTGCTCGTCTATAGAAGAAAACATCACGCTGACACTGACACCAAAGGTTGCTAGCTGCTTTACCAATGCTTCAGCCAGTGTTTGCAACTGATTAACATCGGCAATTTTTTCATGAAATCGCAAAATACCACCCAATTCAGAACTAGTGGCCATGGCATCCATGGCAACCGATTCAATGGTCGATACCTGGGATTTTAGATCAGCGGTATCATGGGTAAACTTTCGAATTAATTTGCATTTGGCCGATAGGGTTTTGAGGGTAACCGGCTTGGGTAAGTAGTCGTAGGCGCCAGCTTCATAGGCCAGCAAAATGTCGTCCTCTCCAATCAGACCCGACATAAACACAACAGGGACATCAGCGAAAAAGGTATGGCGCTTGAATAAATGGCAAATATCAAAACCATTGTCCGAGTCAAGACGCACATCCATTAACACCACAAACGGCGGGACCTTGACGAGGTCAATCATCTCCTCCAAGCCACCCCTTGGCATTGTGGTAAAATGTAAAACTTCATATTTTTCTATTTCAAGGAATTCAACCACCACCCGAGAGAGGGCGATGTCATCTTCAAAATAGATTATTTTCTCATGCATGTTGTTATTGGTATCCCCTCATGGCTATCAATATTAGTCTACAATTCATAGCAGTAGATGATCAAAAATGCAATTTAAGCAACATTAACCAGCTGCTTCAAACAGGAGCCGAAACGTATATTCATGGCTTACCGAACGTATCACCTTATCCTCTTAAGCGGTTTTCTGCTGGCCTTTTCACCATCAAAGGCAGACGCTGTCGATACAGAGTTTAAGGTAAAAGCGGGCCTGATCTTTAATTTTGTTAATTTCACCCGTTGGCCCAAAACAGCTTTTAAACACAAAACGGCAGATTATGTTATTTGCATTATTGGCCAAGACCCATATTCTGCCATTTTCGGTCTAATTGGCAGCCAGACCATTCATGGCCGTCACCTCAAAACCCTCAAGCTGGCTGACAAACCCACACTCGATGCGCTGGCGCTATGCCATATCCTGTTTATTAGACTAAAAAACAAAACCAAACACCATGCGCTATTGCGCTCAATTAAAAACCTGCCGGTGTTGACCATCAGTGAGATTGGCGACAAATCAGAAAAATCGATGATCAATTTTGTCAACAATAACAATAGTATTGCCTTTGTGATAAACCGCACTGCGGCCAAGCGTGCTGGCATAGACTTTAGTTCAAAAATGCTGCGGCTGGCACAAAGCGTGACCGGTGGGCAGCAATGAACGTAAAAAACCAACACAAAACGGCACTGGGTCATTGGTTTGCCATGCGTTCAATCAAAACCAAATTGACCACAATCATCATGCTGATAAGTTCCATCGGCATTGTGTTAGCGGGTACCAGCTTGGTGATTTATGAATGGTTTAACTTTCGTCACAACATGGCCATTGACCTGACCGCGGTTACCGCCGTCATCGCCGACAATAGCCAGTCGGCAGTGCAGTTTAATGATATCACGGATGCCGCCAAAGTACTGGGGTCACTGACCAGCAAACCGACCATCGTCAACGCCTATATCTACCGAAAAGACCATAGCCTACTGGCCACTTATGACCGCCAGCCAAACGCTGACACCCAAATATTTGAACAGCCTTGGCCCAACAAACAGCAAAACTGTCGATTTAGCGAACACCTGTTGATCTGTAAAAAAAACATTATTCTCGATAATCGTACTATCGGCACTGTTTACTTAAGTGAAGATGATAGCGAACTGACACAGATGATGGGGCAATTGAGTTTAACGGTATTGGTGATCCTTTTGCTGGTGATGGGCTTCGCTTATTTTTTGGCCACCTTGATGCAAAGTTATATTTCACACCCGTTGACCTCTTTGGCTAGCCTGACTCGGCAGATCACAAGGCAGCAAAATTATGCGCTACGGGCAGTAAAGCAAACCGGCGATGAATTAGGCGATTTGAGCGATGATTTTAATGCCATGTTACATCAGGTTGAAACCCGACAAAAGGCCCTGCAAAAAAGTGAACAACGCTTTGAAACCCTGCTTGAACAAGCCGCAGATGCCCTTTATTTGTGTGAGCGCGGCGGCAAAATAGTGCATGTTAACCAAAGCGCCTGTGATTATTTGGGTTACAGTAAAAAAGAACTGTATCAAATGAATATCAACGAAATCGATATCGGATTTGAAGCGGTTGACGGCGCCCGCGACCACTGGTTACAACTGCGTTCAGGTGAGTCAAAAACTTGCTACAGCCAGTATCGAACCAAAGACGGCAGTACATTTGAGGTTGAGTTAAATTGTGGCTTGATCGACCTTGAAGACCGGGAGTGTATATTGTCGTTTGCCCGGGACGTCACCCAGCGCAAGCGGGCCGAAGCGGCCTTGCAAAAAGCGCATGACAGTCTCGAATCCAAAGTAACCGATCGCACCCGAGAATTAAGCGACTCCAACAAGGCACTGCGAACCGCCAAAGAAAAGGCGGAAACCGCCAGCCTGGTAAAATCCGAATTTCTTGCCAACATGAGCCACGAGATCAGAACCCCGATGAACTCGATAATGGGTTTTACCGACCTTCTCCAGGGCTGTGAATTAAATACCAAACAGCGCTCTTACCTTGATTCGATTCAGTCTGGTGCCAAAGGTCTGATGACCATCATTAATGACGTACTGGACCTGTCAAAAATTGAAGCGGGCAAGCTGAACCTTGAATATGAACCGGTCGATATTAATGCGTTGTTCCAAGACATTGAGCGTATTTTTTCTCATGCCACGCAAGAAAAAGGTCTGGTATTTGAAATTGATGTTCATCTGGACCTCCCCAGATCATTGATGCTTGATCAAACCCGTATTCGGCAAATTTTGTTCAACCTCGTTGGCAACGCCATCAAGTTTACCAATACCGGGTTCATTCGTGTTGAGGTTGCAACGATCCCAGCAGCAAACGAAACAATTAAGCACCCTACCCAAAATACCGTAGGTCTTTGCTTTGTCGTCAGCGACAGCGGCATTGGCATCAAACCAGACCAAATTGCCCATATCTTTAAGCAATTTACCCAGCAAGCAGGTCAAAGCACCCGTGAGTTTGGCGGCACCGGTTTGGGTCTCTCAATCTGTACCAATTTATGCAAAATTATGGGCGGCCACATCACCGTCATCAGTGAAGTCGACAAAGGTTCGATTTTTACTGTCACCCTCAACAACATTGCCATCACCGCTGATGTCGAAGCGATTAAACCGGGAACTGACGCCCACATGGATGTCACCTTTGACCCTGCCAAGGTATTACTGGTCGATGATATCAAAGCCAATCGTGTGCTGGTCAAAGAACAGTTCGACAATTGCGGCATCACATTTTATGAGGCTGGAGATGGCGTGCAAGCCATCGAAATGGCCAATAGCTTGTTGCCCGATTTGATCATTATGGACATGCGAATGCCAAAAATGAACGGTCAGCAAGCCAACAGACAGCTCAAAAAAAATCCGCACACCAAAGATATTCCAGTGATAGCATTAACCGCCTCTGTCACCCAGTCGAAAGTTAACGTTTGTGATATCGACGGCTTTTGCGCTTTTTTACGTAAACCAAGTTCCCAAAAAGACTTATTCATGGTATTCAAGCGATTTTTGGGTTACCGCAACAACCGCCCCAAACTCAAAACGATACCGGATTTAAAACCGCACGAAGTAGAGATATTACTGACTGATGCCCAGCGAAAAATGTTGCTAACTCGGCTCAATATGCAGACCAGACGGCTGTTTCGAATCGCCCTGTGCAGCGGCCTGATGGACGATATCCAGGCATTGGCGCAGGACCTAGAACAGGTTGGACGAGATTTTGACAGCCAAAAACTTCTTGACTACAGTGATCGATTAAACAAGTCAGCTGATTTGTTCGACATCGAAGAGATTGAAAGGCAACTGGCGGCATTTGAACCTTTGGTGTGCTTTTACGAATCGGTGTGATGTCCTAGTTATCGTCGAAATGTCGAACCACCGAGGTGTCGGACCATCTGAAATTCACATCCATCGGCAATTGCTCCATGCATTGCCCTAATAAGCACTTCCATGTGCAAATGTGAGATTTCAGGAGGAAGCTACGTTCCCTGACAATATGCTCCATGCATTGTCTGGATTAGTCCATCCATGGACGTCAGCACAAGTGAACCTTCGCTTACATTTTTTCAACACGGATGTTGTATATGCAGAAATTGCAGGAGCAATATTTCTGTCAACTAGTTGAAATGGTGGTACATCCATGTACCACATAGCTATTGCCCAACAACCCCCTGTTCGGGATGGGCACTTTCTATAATGTTATCCGCCTGCGAGAGAAATAATGCCCAACAGAAAATTCAAAATATTGGTGGTCGATGATACGCCCAAGAACATTCAGGTGGTTGGCTCCATTTTACAAAACCAATCATACCAGGTGGCTTTTGCCACCAACGGTAAAAAAGCCCTCAACGCCATTGCACAAAATTGTTACGACCTGATTTTACTCGACGTCATGATGCCGCAACTTAATGGTTACGACACCTGCCGGGCATTGAAAAAATTGCCCAACGGTGAACATGTGCCCGTCATATTTTTGACCGCCAAAAACGACGAAGCCAGCATCATCGCAGGTTTTGATTGCGGCGGCATCGATTATGTCACCAAACCCTTTAGCCAGCGCGAACTACTGGCCCGAGTAGAAACCCACCTGAAGCTGAAAAGTTACGAAGATGACCTCGAAACCAAAGTCAAAACATTGACCAAAGAAATTGAAGATACCCAACGCGAAGTTGTTTTTACCATGGGCGCCATTGGTGAAACCCGGTCCAAGGAAACCGGCAATCATGTCAAACGGGTGGCCACCTACAGTTATATTCTGGCGATCGAATACGGTTTGTCGCAAAAGCAGGCCAAATTGCTCCAAGAAGCTTCGCCGATGCACGATATTGGCAAGGTTGGCATTCCTGATGCCATTCTCAACAAAGCGGGTAAACTTGACCCTGATGAATGGGAAATAATGAAAACTCATGCCTCTTTGGGTTACGAGATGCTCAAGTGTTCTGAGCGCCCCATTCTCAAAGCGGCTGCAACATTGGCCTTAAGTCACCATGAACGTTTTGACGGCAGTGGTTATCCGCAAGGACTCAAAGGTCAAGATATCCAGATTTACGGCAGGATCACCGCCATTTGTGATGTCTTTGACGCACTGGGATCAGCACGTTGTTACAAAGAGGCCTGGCTTGACGAAGATGTTTTTGCTTTGATTGAACGCGAAAGGGGCAAGCATTTTGACCCTGAACTGGTCGATCTACTGTTCGCCAACATGGATAAAATTTTAGAAATTCGTGACCAACTCACCGATGTGTAGGTCGTGGTTGAGGAGCTTGCGACGAAGCCCGACAACTGGTTGATTTATCATCCAACTAACGTGATTTTGGCCATTTACGTGGTGTCGGGCTTCCGGCTTCGCCGTTCAACCGCGACCTACAATATTTCTCCGCACATGACTTTCGCAACCCCCTCCAACCAGGGTGAATGACCCCATTTACACCTCAACCTTTTGCCACCACGTGGCACTAAATAAAGCGGCCTAAGCAGATTTATTAAAAAAAATTATATTGACGGTAGAGATTGTTTTATAAGAAAAACTCCTCCGTTAGGCTCATTAATTACCTATTTAACATACACATCAACCTTGATCCCTTCCTAAAACAGACTATACCTAAGGTACAACATCGCTTTGTAAGCAATTGTAATGAACTTCAGGACCCTTATACGATACACCACCATAACCTGCGCTTTCATCAGCGCTCAGGTGATTTTCGCAGTGGCCGGGGCCACAGCCCAATTCAATCTAGACAACCCATTTAACCTGACAATAGAACAATTGCTGGCCGTCAATATTTCAGTCGCCAGCCGTCCACAAGTCAGTTTGTCGAAAGCCCCGGCCAGTGTCACGGTTTACAGCGGTGATGACATCAAGCGCATGGGGATCACCAATCTTGAAGCATTGCTCAATCACGATCCGATTTACAGTACCACCTACGAAGACCAAGCCAGACTCAAAATCAACTACGGTCAGCTATCATTCGCTGCGGGCTGGATTGCAAGAGTCTACAGCGATTTTGTTCAGGGCGGCGTGGTCGGCAATGGCGTAAACAAACTTGAGCGCACCGCTCGTTACCTGCAATTGAAATATCAGCATCTGTTCTTTGATGATCTGGCAGTCACCGTATTTGCTGAACACTACCGGGTCAGTCAGGATGAACTGGTTTTATTGTTTCCCTGGGAAATAGCACAGACACATCCCTTCGGCTGGACCGACGGCTCTGCACACGATTTGCTGCTGCCCTATCAAAGAACCATTCAAGGGCTTTATGCCCAATCACGATGGCAGATAAATGACAAAATACAGCTGACCACCGGGTTCGGCTATGATTATTATGAAGATGTGGGAGACAATTTAAGTTTACGCACCGGTTTGGTTTATGAGATAGATGATCAACAGAACGTCAAGTTACTCTATGGTGAAGCTTTTAGGGCGCCTTCGATAGGCGATACCAAAGCCGAATTCAGTTCGGCAGTGGTCGGCAATCCCGACTTGCAACCTGAACTGGTAAAAACCATTGATGTGATCTGGCAAAAGGCCTGGATGGATTTTGCCCTCACAATCAACGGTTTTTTCAACACTATAGATGACGAAATTGTGGTAGAAGTAAGGCAGCCGCTACCGGGTTTTAACGCATTGCAACCAACTAATAAAGGCCAACAGCACTTGTCAGGACTTGAGCTGGAATTGCAGGCCAACATAAATGCTACTATTGCGTTAAAATCCGGGCTGTCGTACTTTAATCATGAGCAAACCCTAGAGCGCCGAATGGTTAAATAACGCACACCAGAATGTCGAAAAAGCGCTTAGGCAAAGAAGCCAAGTATTTGGCTTTTGTCGCGGTTAATGTTCACGGTGAGAAGTGGAATTGGAACGTCAACGCTTATTATCACGACAGAGTATTGTCGCGCCAAGCCGATGGGGTAAATTTCAGTGAAGCTGTGTATCTGGGTGGATTTGTTAAACTCAACAGTAAATTTGAATACCCGCTAAGTGATAATCTGGTCTTGCATTTAACTGGGAAGAATTTTCTTGATAAGGAGTACCGGACTTATTCTACTTCGCTCAACCTTGAAAGCGGGTTACCTTCGCCGCCCCTACGATGATGAATCAAACGTCGGGCGCAGACCCCCGTGTCTGCCCGTGGTTCGAGTCATCAATTCTCAACCTTAGTTGTATCAGCATAAAGCGACTTAAGCACAAAACCCGGGATAAATGCCTTGGTCGAAGCCACCACCACTTTTGAGGTTAACCCGACTATCCGGGCATTAACTATCACTCCGCCCTTAGCTCTAATCACCGTTCCTGTGAGGATGTAACCAATCGCCTGATCAGCGACCAACTCCCTAACATCCCGAGAAAATGCAAAGTCACCTCTGGGGGTAATTCGAATCGCCCCCGTCACCTTATAATCAACGACCGGCATTCCATATTGCTGTAGCTCGTGAATAAAGCTTTCGGCAAGTTGATTGCCGAGAATATCCGAGCGGGTCAGCGTTGAATCAAACTGTACAAAAGACGCCACCGCGATAGGCGACGTTAATTTTGGTGGGTTACTGCCCACCATTTGCATTGTCATTTGTTCAACATAGTCACCCAACAGTTTGTGTGAATAGCGGGTTCGCAATCCTTCATCACTATATTCGGGCAGTACAGGTGTAGTCTCGACCCCATCGGGCTGTATCACACCGCAAGTATCTTTGCCAAGGTAATTGATGCATTGATTGTTCAAAAAGGCACAACCACCGAGCAGGGTACTGGCAACAAAAAGCGCGGTTAATCGAAAGGGTTTCGCTGCTCTTATTGGGTTCATGACTGTTTTTAGGTTCATGACTATTTCTGGGTTCATGTCTATTTCTGGGTTCATGTCTATTTCTGGGTTCATGACTGTTTACTCCCCTTGCATCAACATAATGCCGTCATTGCTCATTCCGCTGGGCATCAGCGCATCGGCTACGGCGTTGGGAATGAATCCCTGAGCAGAGGCGACGATGGCTTTTGAGGTCAAACCGATGATCCGAGCGTTAACGATATAACCGTCCTGATGTTTAACCAAAGTGCCTGCCAATACGTACTTAATCGGTAATTCGTCTTTTAATTCAAGAAAGTCTCGGCTGAAAATAAAATCACCAGCCTCAGTCACCCGGATATAATCCGTGGCCTTAAAATCAATCACCGGTATGCCAAATTGATGCACTTCATGCATAAAGCTTTCGCTGATCTGATTACCCAACAAGTTCGACTCTTTATAAGAACTGTCGAGAAAAATAAAGCTGGCCACCCCTATCGGAGTTTTATCATTAATGTAGTGAATATTATCGACCAGTTTGTGCATAATGCCGCGCACGTAGTTGTTGATGTTTTTAATCATTGGCTCGCCATAGGCATGGTTCCAGCTGACTTGTGCGCTGCCATCGGCAACCGTACCTGTATTCATCTGGCCCTGACGCTGAAAGTTACTGTCATCAACAACATTGTTGCTTTGAGGTATTTCATACTCACCCAGTACATTGACTTGCCCGGTTTCAATATAAGATATATCGCTTTGTCCCAGGCGTCCGGCTTCGTCGACCACCATAGGGTCAACCACTTTTTCATGGTGTGCCGTCATCCAGTCGGTTGCAACACAACCCGACAATAAAGTGGCCCCTGCCAGTGTTATCAAGATCAATTTTTTCATCGTTGTCCTCCTGGGCCTAATAGCCGGTTCGGTAAATCGAATTTTGTTTGAGTTTCACCTTAGAACTGCTCCATAAGGTATCCATGGGCACGTAATCGGTGGCCGCTGCCATCACCTGATTATTGTCAATATTGATTAAACGGGCATTAACCACAACACCGTTTTCTTGCTCGGTGAGGGTACCGGTTAAAAAATACTGAATTTTGGTAGAGGCTTTGAGCTTGCTGACGTCTCTTGAGAGCATCAAGTCCTGATCGGATTTAATCGTGAGATTTGCGCGGGTTTTGAATTCAATGACTTTTAATCCCTGACCGATGGAAGCTGTGATCAACCCTTCTTCTAATTGTAGCCCAAGCAGTCGTAACGGGTGATTTGCAGTATCATTAAGGAGTAAAGTGTCGACTTGGGTAAAGGTGCCGATGGCGATCCCAGCATTGGGTTTTAACGCAAACCGAGAACGAAATAATTGATTGGCGATGCGCTGAGTATAATAGTGGACTGAATTTGGCTGCGAATTAGGCGCGACCGTACGCACCATTTGCTTGTTCGCCATGGCCTCATCATTGGGTGCCGTCGAACAACCGGAAAGAATTGCCACCCAGAGGCAAATCATTGACACTCTCATCTTGTTTATTCCTCAATAATGCTATTGTTGAGGAATAAAGCAATTACAGTGCCAGATGTTGAGGTGGTGGGATGGTGGCTTCGTTAGGAGCCCCAATCTGTATAGCCACCGGTGCCCGAATAGCCCCGTGACACCGATAATCCACCAGCTCGAAATCTTCAAACTTAAAGCCGAAAATATCTCTAACCTCAGGATTAATCTTCATTGTTGGCAACGGCAAGGGCTCGCGGCCCAGCTGTTCATTCACTTGGTCAAAGTGGTTATTATAAATGTGAGCATCGCCAAAAGTATGAACAAAATCCCCCACTTGCAAATCACATACTTGCGCGACCATCATGGTCAGTAAAGCATAACTGGCAATATTAAATGGCACGCCAAGGAAAATATCGCCGCTGCGCTGATAAAGCTGGCACGAGAGTTTGCCGTTCATCACGTAAAATTGAAAGAGCGTGTGGCAAGGCGGCAACGCCTGTTTACCGTTAGCGGCATTTTCGGATGGACTGAATGTGGTGTCTGGCAACACAGCCGGATTCCAAGCACTGACAATTAACCGGCGCGAGTCGGGATTGGTTTTAATGTCATTAATCAATTGGCTTATCTGGTCGATAGTTTCGCCGTTTTCACCGGACCAACTGCGCCACTGTGCGCCATACACCGGCCCGAGTTCACCGTCTTTGGTCGCCCAACCATCCCAAATTTTGACTTTATTGTCTTTAAGGTATTGGATGTTGGTGTCACCCTTTAAAAACCACAACAACTCGTGAACGATGGCTTTGAGGTGACACTTTTTGGTGGTCACCAACGGAAAACCTTCACTTAAATCAAACCGCATCTGATAACCAAACACACTCTTGGTGCCAGTGCCGGTGCGATCTTCTTTTTGACAGCCGTCAGTCAGCACATGACGCATTAAATCGAGATAAGTTTTCATGACTTTAACCCTTCTTTTTGTGCCACCGCTTTATTTGCTAACCGGTCTTTGCGATAGACATAAAAAATGACTCCACCGCCAATCATGATCATCGGCAACGACAGAATTTGCCCCATCGAGATAAAATTGTAAATGCCATCGGTCAAATGCGCATCTTGTTCGCGGAAGTATTCAATAATAAAGCGGAAGATGCCATAACCAAGCAAAAACAACGCGCCTATACTGCCTGCGGGTCGTTTCTTTTTACCAAACAAATAAATGATGACAAATAACACAATCCCTTCGAGGAAAAACTCATATAACTGCGATGGATGTCGTGGCAATGCCCCTGCCCCCGGAAAGACCATAGCCCAAGGTACATCGGTTGTTCTGCCCCACAATTCGGCGTTAATAAAGTTGCCAATACGACCGGCACCAAGGCCCAGTGGTATCAGTGGCGCGACAAAATCGCCCATGTCGAGAAAGTTCTTTTTAGTTTTACGGGCAAACCAAAATATAGCGAAAATAACACCAAGCAAACCACCATGAAACGACATGCCGCCGGTATTGATTTGAAACAGGTAAAGGGGGTTTTCGAGGAAATAACCAAACTGGTAAAACATCACGTAACCAATTCGACCGCCCAAAATCACGCCAAGAAAACCATAAAATAGCAGATCTGATACCTGCTCTTTGTCCCAGCCAGAATTGGCTTTTTCGGCCTTTTTATTAGCAATAAACATCGCCAGTGCAAACCCGACCAAATACATCAAGCCGTACCAGCGCACAGATAACTCATCAATGAAAGGCACATTCGGAATGGTAAATATGATGGGGTCTATCTTTGGAAACGTTAAATAATTACTCACAAAGTTCTCTCTAATTATAGAAATGCGCAGCAGATCTATTAAAACAACAACATTTTTAATACAACCACAAACAAAAAAGCAGCAAAAAGCCGCTTCAGTACAATCACCGGCAAACGATGGACTAATTTAGCCCCAATGGGGGCAAATATTGACGAGGTGATGATTAACCCCAGCAAGGCCGGCAAATAAATATACCCCAAAAACCAATCGGCCAAAGCATACTGTTGCCAGCCAATGGAAATATATCCTATCGTTGCAACCACGGCAATACAAGTGCCCGCGACAGACCCAACACCAATGGCTCTTTTAACATTAAAACGTAACTGCGACAACATCGGCACAATGAGCGCCCCACCGCCGATACCAATAAGACTCGACAAACTGCCGATGATCATACTCACCGGCACCAGAACAACTTTGTTAGGATTTAGGGTTTGATCCCCCTGATCTGATGAGGCGGTAAATACCATCCGCAACGCAACAAAACTCACGGTCACGGCGAATAGGGTTTTAAGCATTTCAACACTGATGTGAACCGACAAAAAGCTGCTTAGAGCGGCGCCAAGGCCAACACTGACAATAACCCAAGCAGCTAAGGACCAATCGACATTATCATGACGATGATGGGTTAAGGCAGAAGAAAAACAAGTAAAAATAATCGAGGCAAGTGAAGTCGCTACCGCGACCATAAAAGCGGGCTGTTCGCCGACAATATCCAGTTTGAATAATAAAACAGACAATACAGGTACTATCACCAAACCACCGCCAATCCCCAGCAAACCGGCCAGAAATCCAACGACAGCACCCAATATCAGGCATGTAACAAAAACAGTGAGCAAGTTATCTATAACACCCTAGGAAAAGTGGGGGGATTTTATCAGTTGCATGAGCTAATTCATACTGTAGCGGCGTTAAAAAAGATCAAAAGCTTTTGGCTTTTAGCGACCAGCCCGAATGAGCCCGGCAAGCCCCTTGGCTTCCATAAAGGCATTAATGGCGGCACGCACCGTGGCGCAATTGCTGGCCTCAAGACAGCTTTTCAACAATGTCTCACACTCAGCCAGCGTCAATTGACGGATCACCCATTTGATCTTCGCCAAATTATTGGCGTTCATACTCAGTTGTCGGTAACCCATGGCAAATAACAAAATAGCGCCACCCGGATCACCAGCTAACTCGCCACAAATACTGGTCGGAATTTCGCAGCGACCGGTTTTATCAATGATCTCTTTGAGCGCCCGAAGCACCGCCGGATGAAAATAGTCGTATAACGACGATACCCGGGCATTGTTGCGATCAACCGCCAGTAAATACTGGGTCAAATCATTACTGCCCACCGAACAAAAATCAATTTTCCCGACCAAGTCGTCAATCAGATAAATCATTGAAGGCACTTCTATCATGATACCAATACGCGGTTTCTTGACCTCATACTCAGGCGTTTCATCGCGTATTTCAAAATAAGCCTGATTGATAAGCCTAATGGACTCGTCTACCTCGTCTACGGCACACACCATCGGCAGCATGATATGCAAATTGTCCAGACCAATGTTGGCCCCGATCATGGCGCGAATTTGCACCAGAAAAATTTCTGGGTGGTCGAGCGTTAAGCGGATACCGCGCCAGCCCAAAAAGGGGTTCTCTTCGTTGATGGGAAAATAAGGCAACGCCTTGTCACCGCCAATGTCGAGGGTTCTCATCACCACCGGCTGATCTTTTCGTTTTGACAAGACCTCTCGGTATAATTCTAATTGTTCCTGCTCAGACGGGAAAGTCTGTTTGATCATAAAAAGATATTCTGTTCGATACAAACCAATGCCGTCATTGGCACTTGATTGAACAAACTCGTAACTTGTGCCAAGTCCTGCGTTAAGCATCAATGAAACCGACACACCATCAATAGTGACTCCGGGTAGGTGGTCTTGCTGTAACAACTCTTTTTCTAATTCTCGTTCTTCATCAACCAATGCCTGATACTCATCGGTGACATCCTTGGGCGGCGCAATCAACAGATAACCGGTATAACCGTCGACGATAATTTTCTCGCCTTCCAATTGCAACAACGGAATATCGTCAAGCCCCATGACTGCCGGAACCCCCATAGCTCGCGCCATGATGGCTGCATGAGAGTTGTTGGAGCCTTTGACCGACACCACGCCCTGAAGTTGCACCCGTGGAATTTCAGCCAACATCGAGGCGGTGACCTCTTCAGCAAACAATATTGCCTTGTCGGGCATTTGTTTAAGGCTGACTTCGTTTTGTAGCAAGTGACTCAATACCCGATGACCGAGATCTTTGATGTCGGTCGAACGCTCGCGGATATACTCATCATTCATCGCCTCAAACTGGCCCACCAGTTTTTCGATGACAATTTTTAGCGCACTGATAGCACACCAGCCCTTTCTGACTTGCTCTTCAACATCAACCCCCAAACTGGCGGATCCCAGCATCTGTTGATAAACATCAAAAATGCCCAGTGCATCGTCAGGCAACTGGTCGACTAATTTGAGCGCCATGTCTTTGAATTCCTTGCGCGTCTGAACGACTGCCTGATAAAAACGCCGGATTTGCGCTTCGCAGTCATACACCTTGCGTAAAGAGACTGAATTGAAGTCGGCCACGGGGTGCGCGACATACGCAAAACCAATGGCAATACCAGGAGAACCGGGTACGCAACGAATTTGCTGGGTACCAAAAGCCTTTTTCTGCGCCGCTTCGAGCTGCAACAATGATCGGGTTTCTGCGTGGGCCAAGACCGAGGCCAACTGCACTGCCAAGGTGACAACAAAAGCTTCTTCGTTCTCATCAAATACTCGGCTAACTTTTTGCTGGACGGCAATAACGCCCAAAACTCGGCGTTGGTGAATAATTGGCACGCCCAAAAAGGCATTATACTTTTCTTCTTTAACTTCAGGGTATTGTTTAAATCTGGGGTGGGTTTGAGCGCTGGGGATGTTTATTGGCTCTTCTCTTTGGCCGACATAACCAATCAAGCCTTCAGAAAAACCGATATTGACCCGGCCAATAGAATCAGGGCTCAAGCCGTCAGTGGCTCGCAAGATCAAATGGCGGGTTTCATAATTGGCCAAGTATACCGAGCAACACTCGGTATTCATGGCATCTTTCACATGACAAACCAGATTATTCAGCGCAACCGAAAGATCCGGCTCCTGATTCACTTCCTGAACAATACTGCGTAATCTGGTTAACATGTTGTTTTGTCCTGTTAAAACGCTTTTTCCTCCAAAAGTGTTTTACCTCTTTTTCTTGTAAATCTATCTCTACATCTTTTAAAACTACTTCCTGCTTCTTCTTGGATCTCGGCGATGACGCTGTAGTGCCACAGGAGCAAATTCTGTCATGGCTTTACGATAGACCTCACGTTTAAACGATACCACCTGACGCACCGGATACCAAAAACTGACCCAACGCCAGTCATCGAACTCCGGATGGTCGGTTTTAAGCAAATCAACCTCTTCCGCCTTACATTTTAAACGCAGCAAAAACCATTTCTGTTTTTGGCCTATACACAATGGTTTACTGTCACGGCGAATGAGCCGCTTCGGTAATTTATAACGCAACCATTGTTTGGTGACCGCCAGTATTTCGACATCCTGAGGATTAAGCCCCACTTCTTCGTTTAACTCACGGTACATTGCCTGTTCTGGTGTTTCTCCGGCATCAATCCCCCCTTGGGGATACTGCCATGAGTTCTGGCGATAACGCCGTGCCCAGAAAACTTGCCCTTTGTGGTTACAGATCACAATGCCGACATTTGCGCGAAATCCATCGGCATCAATCACAATAACTCCTAGCTTTTAATAAGCATTTATTCGATTCTTCCACAAAGCACGCCATTGGGCAAATTTTTATACCCAACAGCCCCAAAAAAAGCATTTTGTGAATAAAAATAAGTTATAAATAGTTATGCACAGCATAATAGCACCAACATCACCAGATCAAACTTTTTCCACAATATCTGTGTATATGTATGTCCATAACATTGTATGCATCGTCTTTTTCACCCAATAGAATAATCCAAAAATAGTGTGCATAACTTTTTATGACCAAATATCAATGAATTATAGGGTTATCAACAGTTAAACCGTTTTAAAAATCAGCAGCAAGCAACTTTGGATAAAAATCACACAACGCCTACTTTATCCACATACATTCGATTTTTTATTATTCACATTGTTTTATTTTGCATCATAATGGTGTGTAAATGATCAAGCGAAAAATAAAGGTTATTTCCTCTAAGATATTGACTGGTAGACTGTGGATAAATACCAAGAAAATGTGATTAACTGTGAACTAATTCAGTTTTCTGGGGGTATATACAGTATAACTACTTTAAATGCGCACAGCCAAGGGGTTTAATTTGCGTTGTTGAAGTGATCGCTGGATAATAAAACACTCTGAAAACTAAGGTTATTTTATGCACCGACCGGCACCACCGCAAAGCAAGCAACAACTGCTCGAACGCGCTCAGGCCATCGCCGGTTTGAACCTTGCTGAACTTGCAACACGATTTAAACTCCCGATGCCACAAAACCTCAAGCGCGAAAAAGGTTGGGTTGGTCAACTGATAGAGTTCGTGCTCGGTGCCGATGCGGGTTCAAAGCCTGTGCCGGATTTTATCGACTTAAACATCGAGTTGAAAACCCTGCCAATATCACATATCGGTGAGCCATTAGAAACCACATTTGTCTGCGTCGCCCCCCTGACCGGAATCACTGGCGTGCATTGGCACAACTCTCATTTTCGCAATAAAATTCGTCAGGTTTTGTGGGTACCCATTTTGGCTGAAAGGCAAATACCGCTGGCCGAGCGCGTGGTTGGCACCCCCTTTATGTGGCAACTTGAAGGTGAACACGAACAACTGCTCAAACAGGACTGGGAAGAACTGATGGATTTAATCGTATTGGGCGATGTAACCGCCATCACAGCAAAAACCGGTCAATACCTACAACTACGGCCCAAGGCGGCACATTCACGCATTATGACCGAGGCTTTTGATTTGCATGGCAACCCAATAAAGTCACAGCCCAAAGGATTTTATTTGAAAAAAGAGTTTACGCGAATGCTGTTGGCGCAGGCCTTCTCTTAATATCAATCGGTCAATAGTAAAAAGCGGCCAAAAAAAAACGGTCAAATCGACCGTTTTTTTATGATTAGATTGAGTTTACCAATCAGTCAGAATACTTCGCAACCAGCTTGTCATACGTGCCGTTGTTTTTAATCGTTCTTAATGCCGCGTTAAAATCACTAACGACCTCTGGTTTGACTGCCGTCCTGCTGAACATCACATAAACGTCACCCGTACTGATCTTGGCTTGGTGGGCCGCAATGTATTTGTCTAACCCTTTACGACGGATGAGCGAAGCACCAACAAAGCTGTCTTCAAGAAAACCATCGATATCACCATCAATCAAACGAGCCAGATTGATTTCGCCCATAAAGGCCGGTTTAAACAAGTCGGCAAATTTGTCATCATCCATTAGGCCGCTGAGCTCTTCACCGTAAAAGTACTCACCGATAATGCCAAGCTTGTGGTTGTCACGAACAAAATCGGCAACAGTGGCCTGACGATATTTGTGTTCTTCATCTGCCCTGATGTACAACTGAAACTCTTCACTGCGATAGGGTTCAGAGAAATGGGCAAAAGTTTTGCGCTCTTCGGTTATTGATGCGCCCAGCACAAAGTCGATTTCACCCGCTTTTAACAGTGATAACAAATTGCCCCACGATTCTTGTTTGTACTCAACATCACAATTGAGTTCTTCGGCGGCAAGATTGATTAACTCAATATCCAATCCCTGTACCTTGCGACCAAACCCAATAAATTGATAAGGTTCCCAGATATCAAACCCCATGGTGAATTTACAGGTTTTCGGCTGCACTTTTGCAGGCGATGTTTTAGCCACTTCACTGACGACTTTATCGCTTGTCTGCTCATTTTGTGCAGTCGAAGTTTTGGTTTGAGGACTACAGGCCCCAACGACAGTTACAGTGCATGCGATAAGGTAAATTCGCCAACTTTTTTGCCAATTATTTTTCATTTGAACCCCGTACTTGTTGTTGTTATAAACCAGCCGTTTTCTTGATCTTAAGCGTAGCAGAGCAAAAAACTTTTGTGCAAATGTTTGCGCTTTAAACTTAAATTTGTCTTTAAATGCTTAATATTTAATCTTTTGTATCAACTGCTTAGTTGATCAGAACAAAATTTAAGGTTATAGATATCGCCAATCAGTCTGACAGGTGACGAAAAACTGCGAACGATAAGTAAAAATTGTCGCTCTTAAGTGACATACTGCAATTCGTGAGAGGGCATTGCACAGGAATTAACCAATTTAAAGGCACTAAAGTATTAAAACCGAAAATATTATCACACAAAAACCTATCTCTTGCCTCCAAGCGATTGATTTAGGGCCAGTATTAAAGATATCATGTACACCAGAACGGTCGGTAATATCAAAACGGGACTATAGTAAAATCCGGCGAACCGTAAACCCGAATGGATCACGGCCTTGGCTTTGACCTGTTCATTTATATCTACAACCACAATATTAACAAATTAAGCAGGTATGTTATGAAAAGATTGGCCAATGTAGCCAAACGAGGCTGTCCAGAATGTATGAGCAAAGGTGCAGCTAAGTGCAAAAATTGCCAAGGCAAAACTTGGATGTTTGACTGGTATAAGAATGACTCTGATGCATGGGAACATATTCCAGGTCAGGCTAAAAAGTAAGTTTTTTTGGCTGCTTAAACGAATGTCTTATTCGTTTAAGCAGCATAGAAAAATCCTTGCTAAATTGCGTACTGAGGAACCTAGTTCCTCTGGTACGCCAATAATAACTTTCCTTCTTTCCCTTGTTCTAGCCTCCATCTTATCTGTTCGACAAAAGCTTGATTAAAACCTATCGTTGAATGCATCCTGTGCATACCTAACCTCTACGCGCGCGACCAAATTACTGACTTCTATATGCAGGTTTCTTTTTGAGGCTTATTACGAGACGTGTGACTCATGCGTTCGCCATGAAATCATCAAAGGATATTAATGCAATCCTGTTGTACCCACAAGACCTATTGCGAACGCAAACGGAGGATGGGTTAGGCGCAGCGAAGCAAGCCGTAACCCATCGGTTATTCATCGTTAATCGCCAAACCTTTGTTTTACGAATTGGGTTTCATCAAACCTTTGACAATATGGTTTCATCAACAATGTGGGTAATTGCCATTATGCTTCCATCCACCGGTTGGTGATGGGTTGTGGTATTGCCCGATGGGTTACGGCTCGTACCTCGCCTAACCCATCCTCCGTATGAGGTCAAATCAGATTTGTCGCAACAGGCTCCATGTATAGCAGTAGCTCCTGAAAACAAAAACGGGCCTTAAGGCCCGTTTTATCTTTTAACAAAACTCAGCTATCAATCCCTATAAGAATCAACCGCTGGACAAGAGCAAATCAGGTTACGGTCGCCAAACACATCATCAATACGCCCTACAGTGGGCCAGAACTTATCTTTGGCTACAGCTGGCACTGGGAAGGCCGCATACATGCGATCGTAGCCTCTATCCCAATCACCGCTTAATACGTCTGCCACTGTATGTGGTGCAAAGTGCAGTGGGTTGTCGTCGAGCTTCCATACGCCGCTCTTAACTTTCTCAATCTCTTCACGGATAGATACCATGGCTTCGATAAAGCGGTCGATTTCGACTTTTGATTCACTTTCAGTCGGTTCAATCATCAAAGTGCCCGCCACTGGGAATGACATAGTAGGCGCATGGAAGCCGTAATCCATCAGACGCTTAGCAACGTCCATTTCAGTGATACCTGAGGCTTCTTTTAATGGACGCAAGTCAACGATACACTCGTGAGCAATCCGATTGTTACGGCCGGTGTACAAAATTGGGTAGTGTTCACTGAGTTTCTTGGCTAAATAGTTGGCGTTCAAAATCGCCATTTCAGTTGACTGGCGCAATCCATCACTGCCCAGCATCGCCACATAACTCCACGAGATTGGCAAAATGCCGCCACTGCCGTAAGGGGCAGCCGATACCGCACCGTTACCTTCGTTTGGACCTTCAACATTGGTCACGCAATGATTTGGCAAAAACGGTGCCAAATGGCTTTTCACGCCGATTGGGCCGACACCCGGACCACCGCCGCCATGCGGGATAGCAAAGGTTTTGTGCAAGTTAAGGTGTGATACGTCAGAACCGATTGAACCCGGTGATGTGATACCCACCTGAGCATTCATGTTGGCACCATCCATATACACCTGACCACCGTTTTGGTGAATGATGTCACAAATCTCA
>JABSOG010000149.1 GCA_013216025.1 Algicola sp.
CAGCGCTTGTTTTTGCAACTTTGCTGTTCTCCTTTTGTACATAGCGGCCATAATCCGGCATCACTGTCTAATACCGCCTGTGGGGTTTTCGCCGGGGCGCGCAGCAGTGATTATTTAGCCGATAACACTTCTGACACCATGGTCTCATCTTATCTTGGCAATATGGTGCAGTTTGTGCCCTCAAGAGTGGCTTACAGTTTGAACCTTAAAGGGCCAACGATTGCTTTAGACACGGGTTGTTCCAGTTCGTTGGTGGCCATTCATCAGGCTTGCGGCAGTCTGTTGCGCAATGAAACGAATATGACTTTGGCGGGTGGCGTGATGTTGCATAGCACACCCAGTTATTATGCATGGGCCAGTTCAGCACATCTGCTTTCACCTGATGGCGAATGTTACACGATGGATGATCGCGCCAATGGTTTTGTCCCGGGAGAAGCCGTTGGTGTTATCGTGATGAAACGCCTGCAAGATGCGATTGCCGATGGCGATCCGATTATTGCCCAAATTAAGGCATCGGGGATGAATCAGGATGGCCGCTCCAATGGTATTGCTGCACCCGATCCTACTGCACAAAAGAACTTGATTTTAGATACTTATAAGAAATTTGCGATCAATCCTGAACAAATTCAATATGTAGAGATACATGGAACAGGAACACTGCTCGGCGACCCTATTGAAATGCAAGCGTTGAGCGCTGCATTTGATGCCAGCACTAACACTAAAACCCGCAAAACCACCAAAAAACAATACTGTGCCATTGGATCAGTGAAAACCAACCTCGGCCATACCGGTGTGGCGTCTGGCATTAGTGGCATCATCAAAATATTGATGAGTATGCAGCACCAGCAGCTGCCTGCTTCGTTAAATTTTGAATCGGCCAACCGCCACATTGATTTGGTCAACAGTCCTTTTTATGTCAATACCGCGTTACAGCAATGGTCGCCACCCCAAGGTGAGTTGCGCACCGCCGCAATCAGCTCTTTTTCTATCAGTGGCACCAATGTTCATATGGTATTAGAAGAATATCAGGCTTCGCCCCTGCCCCGTTCTGCCGATAAAAATAACCAGTCACAACCCTATCTCTTTCCTGTTTCTGCAAAAAATGATGAGCAATTACAGCTTTACTGCAAATCGCTGTTGAGGTTTCTACAGACTGAAAAAGCTGAATTGGCGGATATTGCCTTTACTTTACAAGTTGCCCGTAAAACCCTACCAGCCAAAGTCATTTTTGCTGCGCAAACTATGGCGATATTGATTGAAAAGCTTCGTGCTTTTGGTAAAAACAGGTTATTAACTAAGGACGCTCATGACCCCATTGCCAAATTATGGCTGCAAGGTAAAGAGGTTAACTGGCATACGCTTTATGGCAACACTAAGCCAAAGCGTATTCATCTCCCGACAGTGGTTTTTGCCAAAGAAAAATATTGGAAATCCAGTGAGAGCAAAGCACAGGAAAAAGTCACTACTGTGACCCGCAATGATCAGGTTCGTGACAAATTGATGGAGATTGTGGGTTCAGTACTTCAGTTACCTAACGGCATCATTGACCCTAATCATTCGTTTGAAGCGCTTGGCCTTGATTCAATTGTCAGCATTTATCTGGCCACCGAAATCAATCGAAACCTGAACATCAAATTTGATCACACCCAGTTGTCGCAGTACGACACGATTGAATTGCTGACCGCAGAAATTACTTTAAATTACACACCTAAAGCCGCCCAGGACAGTGAGCAAACAGAATATCCTGAGCTGGTCCATTTAAATACTCAACATCAGGGCGAGCCGATATTTTGGCTGCATACCGGGTTTGGTGGCGTTGAAGTCTATCAAAAAATAGCACAGCAGATTAAACGGCCTTTTTATGGCATTCAGGCCAGAGGTTGGATGAACATTCGTCCGCCCATTCACAGTATCCCGGCAATGTGCGCCTATTACGGCGAGATCATTCAATCAGTACAACCCAGCGGAAACATCGAATTAGGCGGGTTTTCTCTTGGCGGTGCATTGGCCTACGAAGTGACCCGCCAGTTGCAGTTGTCAGGCAGAAAGGTCAGTTCGATTGTGATGCTTGATGCCTTCGATGATGCTCATTTGGCGACGGCTTTAGACAATGCCAACATTGACGACAGCGTATCAGCTGAAAAAAGAGCGATGTTTCGCGCCGTCAATACCGCATTGCAGCCTCAAAAAAACAGCAGTCTTATTCACGCCAATGAGGTGAATCTGGCATTAGACAATGAGCAATTTTTTAATCAATTAATAACACTCGCCAAACAACGGGGATTAACCCAAAGCAAAATCCAGATTGAGACGCTCATATGGCAAATAGCCAAGATACAAAATGGCTATGACATTAAGAATTTCGCAGTGACAGCTTTGACCAAACCTGATGACGTTGATTGCTACTATTTTCGTAATGGCAGTGGCGTTTACCTTGGCGAATTAGCACCTTACTTTCAACTGGCTGCGCCTTACGAGAAAATTGCAGCGCCTGCACTGGATCACATTTGCTACTGGGACAAGTGGGCGAAACATTTGCCGAAATTCCATCAAACGGTGTTGGATTCTAAAAATCATCTGTTCTTTTTGGATGAAAGAATCCACCAGAAAATCATAAATTTTTGCGACAACCTATACAATAGATAAAAGGTAATTTCACGATGCAATCTTCATTACAGGCGTGGTTTCATTATGTTAAAGCACAGTGTTGCCTTCGAGATCACATTCTAGTTTTAAATATGCACACCGGCGGCGAACCGGCCAACCTGATCCTCAATTGCGGCGACCTGCCCGGAGCCACAATGAGAGAAAAGGTCAATCAGGTATCGCAATCCGATGGTGACTATCGTTATCTTCATCAAACCCTGATGGAAGCACCGGTCGGACACAGAGATGCTTTGGCTGCTGTGATCACCGACCCCATTGACGGTTATGGCAGTGATTTTGGCGTGTTTTTTATTGATACCGGCGGCACGCTCGATATGTGCGGCGACAACATATTTGCCGCCTCCATCGGATTAACAGAACTGAAATTGACAACAGCAAACCCGGTATTATTTGATACCGCTTCTGCCGGAGGTGGTAAAGATGGCGTGGTTGGCTTGCATTTGAAAATGGATGGCGATGATGTTGTCAATACCACCATGAATAATGTCGAGTCTTTTGTGCTGCCAGAACATCAGGGCGAAGTCAGTATCGATTGCCCTGGTATTGGTCGTGTCAGCTGCCACTACAAAATCGCTTATGGTGGTAATTTGTTTGCGATTATTGATGCTGACAGCATGATGGTCAACAAGCAAAAGGGCATTGTGGTTGAACCGAAAAACAATCAGTTGTTTTTAGATGCAGGAGATATGTTACGCGACCATATCAGGCAAGAGATGGGCACAGTTCAGATTGGCAAAGACAGCAAACAAGTCGATTTAGTGTCTTTTTATTCTACAAAAGTTCAGCCTAATGCCGATACTAATATCGCTCTGGTCTTAAAAAACACTGTGGTGTTTGGCAAACAGGGGGCGCTTTCATTGAATCGTTCGCCATGAAAGCGCGCCATGTGGTACCGGCACTTGTGCTCAGTTGGCGTTACTGACACTGCATAACAAAATCAAACCAGGCGATACCTTTCGTTATGACGGCATATTAAATGCGCCATTTTATGGCAGGTTTACCGCAACAAATAAAGGCGTGCTACCCAAAATCACCGCCACCTCTTTTATGGTTGGGTTAAGTCAATATCTGCGCAAACAAGACGTGCCCAGCTATTGCCGTGATGAAATAAAAACCTGGAAGGCAAATATTGATTTGCACTGCACCATACCCCAATGCATCAAAGTGGTGGACTATCACATCAACCAAACGCTAACCCGAATTGTCTATCAAATGGATGGCTATGATTTGGATGATGAGACCGCCGTAAACCTGCTTGCTGACATTACTGTCAAAGAACCCAGAGGTCATAGAAACGTATCAGGGGTGTTGGTGCGTGCTGTTGAATCTCATTGTGTCGATGCCATTTTTATTGATCAACAGGGCATTCAAAATAGTGCTGACGTTCAAAGTGGCGGAATCGCTTCACTGGTAACGGCTTTAATTGAAACCCAGATTGTCCAGCCAAATGCGCAGGGCACGATTACGATTCGAGTGGGTGACAAGATATGGCATGTATCTGTGGTGCAGGATGCGTCAGGGCAAATAATGAGTATGGTATTTGATAACACCACCTTGGAGATGAGTTATTGCGTTGGTTTCTCACAGTTTTTTTGTAATGAAAAAGACTTTCTCACCAATGGATTTTCTTTAGGATAATTAATACAGAGTGAAATTATGATCAGAAATATAGTGATGTTAAAAGTTAAAGAAGAGTGTTTGGGTGACGTAGACAAGTTTGTCGAATTGTTGCTTGGATTAAAAAGTAAAATCAGCTGCCTGCAACATATAGAAGTGCACAAAAATACCAAGCCGGGTGAAAGAGCCATGGATTTTGTGCTCATGACCACTTTCCAAAATGAAGAAGACCTCAAGGGTTATTTGGAGCACCCTGCTCATGTTCACGTTGGCGGTATGATTCGCGCAGCTTGTATTGAGAGCAAGACAGTAACGCATGAAGTAAAGACTTAACAGAATAGGTTGCATGTGAATGTATGATTTTAATGGACGTTCAATTATCGTCACCGGCGGGGCAACGGGTATCGGTTGTGGCATAACGCAAATGCTACTGGAATACGGGGCCAATGTTCTGGCTGTTGGTAGAAGAGATTATGAAATCGTCGATGAGCAGTTGAAAAAACACAGCGCTTTTGGTTATTTACAAGCGGATATTAATCACCCGCCGGACCGTCAGAGGATCATCCAAACCGCCATTGAAAACAATGCCCGATTGGACGTATTAATCAACAATGCAGGCGCAAGAACAAGCAAGGCATTTGTCGATTTAACTGATGATGATATTTACGCCGATATGGCAACCAATTTAACATCGCCGATGATCCTTTGCAGAGAAGCCATCCCTCATCTTAAGCAATCAAAGGGCTGCATTATCAACATCTCTTCGATTGCAGCAAACCATGTTTTCGAAAAAACAGCGGCATACGGTACCGCCAAAGCAGGTTTAAACCAATTCACCTGTTTGCTCGCACAAGAGCTGGGCAAGTATGACATTCGTGTCAATGCAATCAGCCCGGGGTGGGTCGAAACGCAGTTCACCGAAAAATATCTGTCTGAGCCACAAAACAGGCAAGCGGCTTTGGGCAGAATGGGACTGAACAGAATCGGACAACCCATGGACATTGCCAATGCAGCCTGTTTTCTTGCCAGCGAGCAGGCGCAATGGGTTACCGGTCAAATTTTCGAAGTGTCCGGGGGGTTTAATTAGTGCCAGCCTATAATCGAACAACTTTCTTTAATTGGAATAAATAATGCAAATAAACAAATTACAAAACAAAACGGCCCTTATTACTGGCGGCAGTACCGGCATGGGCTTCGCCACTGCAAAACTATTTATTGAGGAAGGGGCTCAGGTAATCATTACCGATATCGATGAAGAACAGCTCAACCATGCAGTAACCGAACTTGGCGAGAATTGCCGAGGCGTTCTTTCTGATACCGGCTCAATGGATGATATTGCAGCGCTGATGGCACTGATTAAAGCCGAATATGGACAGCTGGATATTCTGTTTGCCAACGCAGGCATAGCGCATTATAAGCCCTACACAGAAGTGACCGAGCAACACTTTGATCAGACCATGCAAGTCAATGTTAAGGGACTTTATTTTACGGTGTTACAGGCAGTGCCGTTACTCCCCGAAGGCGCATCGGTGATATTAAATACCTCGATTGCCAATCGGATAGGCACCCCCGGATTTGCGGTTTATTGCGCCAGCAAAGCCGCCGTAAAATCATTTACACAGAGTTTGGCAGCCGAATTACTACCAAAAAAAATAAAGGTCAATGCGTTATCATCGGGCGCTATCGAAACCGGCATCACCCACAAATTCGGCCTGCCTGAAGGTACAGTCGAAGCCCATGAAGCAAAAGCGCTGGCCAGAGTCCCCATGGGCCGCATGGGCGAGGCGCAAGAGTGCGCAAAAGTCGCTTTGTTTTTGGCAACAGACGATTCCTCATTCATCCTTGGCAGCGAAATCGTCGTTGATGGTGGTATTAGTAATATAAAGGCGAAGTAGGTCGTGGTTGAGGAGCTTGCGACGAAGCCCGACATTTGATTGATTTACCATCCAATTTAATATATTTTCGACCTAATTTGGATGTCGGGCTTCCGGCTTCGCCGTTCAACCACGACCTTGCGAGTAACAATCGACTTTAGCGACAACCTCCTTGACCATTGGTACGGCACAACCTCCCGCTGGACAGGACCCGAATCCCATACTATCCTTTACCCACACTTATTCAAAAGCCTGTGCTTTGGTTCACCCCCTTTATGTCCGACTTTAAAACCTTTTTGGATACATTCCCCCGTGTTAATGTTGAAATATTTAAAGAAAAGCACAGAAATCAAGTTGTTGAAAACGCTCAGGGACAAATAACCCACTTGCAAATCAGGGATAAAGCCAAGATTGATTTTGTTGAAATTGGGCAGTTATCTGCATTGCAATGGTTACATCTGTCAAAGAGCCAACTCACCCAATTACCACCTGAAATAGCTGAACTCAAAAGCCTTGAAATCTTAAACATAGAAAACAACCAACTCACCCATTTGCCACCTGAATTAACCCGATTAAAAAAATTGAGTTTTTTTTGGATTAACGACAACCCCATAGCGGCCCACCTAAAAGAAATGACAAACTCACTGAATGGCATTGATTTAGTCCGCTATCTAATCAAAGTACAAGGCGTGCAGACCCGGCCTTTGAATGAGGCCAAATTATTGGTGGTGGGTGATGAACGGGTGGGTAAAACCTCACTGATAAACCGCTTGCAGGGCAAACCCCTTAACAAAAACGAAACCAGCACTCAGGGCATCACCATTGTTCAACACCAGTTTGAGCAAAGTGACATTAAGGTGAATATCTGGGATTTTGCCGGACAGGAAATTACCCACCAAACCCACCAGTTTTTTTTGAGCGCCCGCTGTGTTTACCTGCTGGTGCTGGATGCGCAAAAAGAAGATGATGATGCCGCCATAACCCACTGGCTGCGGGTGATTAAAGCCAATGGTGATAATCCGCCGGTAATTGTCGCGGTCAACAAGCGCGACCAAAATGGCAGTTATAAATTTGATGTGCACCGCTATGATGACCAGCACAATATCGTAGGTGTGTTGTATCTATCTGCTGAAGATCCGGCCAAAATAGCCCCTGCTATGGCCAAATATATCCCCGACACGATTGACAATTTGGCCAGTTCAATTGTCCGTGAGATTGAAAAACTGCCCGATGTCCGCCTGCCAATGCATAAAAACTGGTTGGCAGTAAAAGCTGAACTGGAGCAAATGAAGCACGACAGTAAAGATTTTATTGAACAAAATCAATATGCGGATTTGTGCCACCGACTTGACGTTAAAAACAATGATGATCAAGCCATGTTACTGAAGATTTTCAATCAGATTGGCACCATTGTGACCTTTGAAAATGCTCATTTATGCAGCCGCCAAATCATCAACCCCGAATGGGTGACCGAAGGAGTTTACAAGGTACTGCGCAAACCCGGCCTTGAGCATGGAGGCAATGCACAGGCTCGCAATATCGACGCCATATTAACCGAAGACCAATTCAAGCTATTGTTTGCCGACAACCCCCGCTATCAACAGCCTTACCATTATGGATGGCTCATCAGGCTGCTTAACCAGTTTCAATTGTCGTTTGACCTAGATGACGACCGGGTATTGATCCCCCTGCGGCTTGACCCGGTGCAACCCAAACTCGACTGGAGTCATTATCACAAAGGACTTAATTTCAGGTTTGAATACCACGAGCTGTTGAAAAAGAGCACCATTGCCCGATTTATTGTTAGGCTGCATCAAAGTGTGTCGACCGACATCACCACACCCTATTGGCAGCGCGGCGTATTTTTAACCCAAGGCAACGCCGGGGCGCTGGTGGTATCCGACGAAGAAGCCAAAACCATTACCATCGGCATCGACAAAAACAACCGCGATGGCGGCGAACTGTTATCGATTATCCGCCACACCATTCGCAGCATCAACGGCACAACCGCCAAGGCTAGTGAGCAGGTGCCTTTATTGTATCAAGGCCAATTGATGGGGTTTGCCAACTACAAAACCCTGTTGGAAGCCGAAGATGATGGTGACAATGATATTCGTCTGAATATCAAACATGAAACCAAAGAGTCCCACAAGTTTGTACTGGCTGAATTGCTGCAAAGTTACCGTATAAACGAAACTCCCCATTTTGACGTGAATTTGCTGACCAAAAATTTGGTCGCCATTGCCCAGCTTGAATTAGAAACCGCCCACAGCCTTAAAGACTTTAACGAAGACCAGTTAAACGACCAGTTCAGAAAATCCCTCACCATTAATGGTTACAAGGTAGCAGACCAATCGCGCGGCGGCCGCAGTGAAAGCGGCAAAAGCCTAGGAGAAAGAGACTTAGTTATTCGCAATCGCGATACTGGCGTGGTCGAGAGTATTTTGGAAGGTATGATTCTCAGCTCTTGTAAGAAAGAGGCCATCGAAAAGCATTACCACAAGTTGAACTACCGCTACGACACCAGCGGCAACAAACGCAACTTTTTACTGGTGTACGCCAAATCAACCAACTTTAACCAGTTATGGCAAAAGTACAGCAAGCAAATTGGCCAAATGAGTGATGTCAGCGAAGATTTCAGCGACAAATCGAAACTCAAAGTAGGCCGTTCAATAGCGGGATTAACCGAGGTTTACCATATTTTCATCGATTTTCATTCATAAACTGGCTAAAGCTTTACATCGGGATTGCTTTCATAGGCACTGTCAATTTCGACCAACCTATCGAGCACACAGCAAAACAATTCAAACAAGTCCTTCAAAACTTGCGGATCTTTGACCACGCCGGCGCAGGCAAAATACAACATGTCTGTGCCTTGAGGGAAAGAAGCCCCAAACAAACCATCGTCATCCTTAATCTGTAATTCTATTCTGGGTTGTGCTTCGATCAGCTGTTTTACCCGGGTCGAATGAAGCAGTGCCCTGATCTTGGTCTCATCATTGCCTTTTATCATAAACTCTTGATCAAATTGTGGATCACCAATCTGAATATCCTGCATACCAAAAAACTTGCCTATTTTTCCGGATAATCCCTCGGGATAGATTTTAAAATACAGGCCATCTTTGTTAACAAAAGGCGCCCGCATTCGAGTGAAAGGTATCGTGGTTTGTCCGGTACTCACCACAAATGTATCGAGCACCAATTCCCACTGTCCTGAGCGATATCTCAATTCATTTTTGCCCAAAAGGCCGCCCTTATCAAATTGACCACCGATGTTGTGAGCGACTTGAGACCAAATGTCTGATTGTGAGGGACCGAAAATAGAACGTAATATACTCAAGATGTTACCCTTTAATTGTGAACACTAACCCCACGTTAGCACTGTGTAATATCGAGGGTCAACTAAGAGCCTGTCCTAGACAGTGATCTCTTACAAAAACCTATTAAACCTTTGGGACATCAATTTACAAAAACGTTATAGTATAGTATTAGTTTGGTAGCTGATTTATTTTTGGGCTGAAATTGACGAACGTATCCAACACTCACAAGGCGTATAAACCAATGAAAAATAAAGATGAAACAGCGCTGGCCTTAGAAATCGAAAAACGAGAAATACTTGAGCTTAAAATAACACTGTATGAAGACTTGCTTCTCCATCAAACAGACATCTTGGAACAAAACCAAGAAGAAATACAAGATCACCTCTCAATCATCAAATTTCAAGCACAACACAATGAAGCGCAAAATAGAAGGCTGACCGAGCGCAGTCATGAACTTCGAACTTACTACAGTGCGATTCAGGGCCTTAGTGAAATCACAAGACTGATCACCTTTGATGATATAGACAGACAATTTGGCCAACTGGCACTGCAAATTAAAGCCTTCAACGAACTCAACAAAACCCCCTCGGGAGAGGTCGACTCAAAAGCCATTGAATCAAAAGTCAAAGAAATTGAATCGCTGGAATTGAACATTTCCAAATCATTAGTACAGGCCAGTAGCAATCTGGTGATCATAGAACAAAGCAGCAAAGCGGGCGTGATATACAGCAGTTTGATTTTGGACGAAAGTGAAATATCCCAGGGGACAGAAGTTGAAACTAGTAGCGTCGATTTTGACCAGTGCATCGCACAATCTATCGAGATGTTCAAAGAAGGCAAGTTGGCAATAAAACAAATTAGTCTCAAATGCAAATTGGAGCCGATTGGACAAATTGACTCGTCAAAATATCATCTGAGGATCATCATCAACAACCTGATTGCCAACGCTATCAATTACACCCCTAAAAATGGCAATATCACCGTGATCGTCACCGCCAAAATTGAAGAGGACATGAAAAGCCTAGTCTTTATCGTTCAAGACAGCGGCGAAGGCATATCTGAAGAGAACATCAACAAAATTCGTCAAAAATTCAAATCTCGCGACAACAACCAAAGTTTAGAACGTCTAAGTAATTGCGCTACTCAAGGCTCAGGCATTGGTCTATTCAATGTAATACGCTGCGTCGAAGTACTTAAAGGTGAAATTGGTGTGAAAAGCCGAGGGATAGGACAAGGTTCGACCTTTGTTGTCACATTACCGCTGAATCAATAAACTTGGGTTTTAGTCCAAGAACACCACTATTGCTCAATTAAACTATGCTTTATAACACCTCAACAAAAACAACCATCATCTACATGCGCCTATTGCTCTTGCTGTTTTCATTCTTGCTATTACCCACTTGGCTTGTATCGGCTGCCACGGCTTCGGCGCATTTTGAACGGCTGTCGGTGACAGATGGTATGTCACAAAGCTCGGCTTTGGCTATCTTGCAGGACAGTCAGGGGTTTATGTGGTTTGGTACCGAAGACGGTCTTAATCGCTATGATGGTTACCAATTTGTTCATTACCGCCATGATACAGATGACTCAGGCTCATTGTCGAGCAGCTACATTAGCGCCCTGTTCGAAGACAGCGAACAAAACCTGTGGGTCGGAACCGGCAATGGCGGACTGAACCGGTTCGATTCGAAACACCAACGTTTTGAGCGCTTTATCCATGAACCCGATGATTCCGCCAGTTTAAGCAGCAACCTGATTACCGCAATTACGCAAGATAACCAAGGCACCCTGTGGGTAAGTACTCGCAATGGCCTTAATGCCCGCAAAGCCGGTCAAACGGGCTTCAAGCAATTTAAACATAATCCACTCGACCCTCACAGTTTAAGCCACAACGGTATCAGCAGTGTTGTTGTCGACAGCAAAGGGCTGGTATGGGTCTCCACCATGGGCGGCGGCGTAAATCGGTTTGATACCAACACCGGTCATTTTGAACATTTTGGCCCAACACAGCCAAGCCAAAATCCACAACCAGATGACATAGTGCTCACCTTGTTTGAAGATGCGCAAGGCACGCTTTGGTCGGGTTCTTACAAGGGATTGGCCTACTTTGAACCCACTGCCGGGCAGTTTGTCGATGTTAAGCTTGCCATCCCTATCGTTCAAGGCAGACCGGGCATTGGCACTGCGAATATCGGCCAAGGCCCCAAAGGCAACTTATGGATAGCCACCTTTGCCGGAGGTGTTCACCAGTTCAACCCCAAAACAGCGCAGTTGATCCACTATCAGCATCAAAATACCGACTCGAACAGCCTCAGCAAGGACACCATAATGTCAATCTATACCGATGCAAAGGGACTGTTGTGGATAGGCACCCTAGGCGCAGGGGTCAATAAGCTCAATACCCGACGACTGCGATTTGGCCATGTTAAACATAACCCGAAAAACCCCGATAGCCTCAATTACAGCAGTGTCACTTCAATCACCCAAGATGCACAAAACAACTTATGGATAGGCACTTCCCAACTCGGTGTAAACAAAAAAGAGCCTAAACACAAGAGTCACCACCACGGCTTTGAAACGCTGGCCAATAACCCCAACGACCCCTACAGCTTAAGCAACAATGTCGTCAACGCCGTGTCGCAAGGCACCAATGGCACTTTGTGGGTCGGTACACTCAGTGGACTCAATCACTACAACCCGCTTGATGGCCGATTTACCCGTTACAACTATGACAAAATGCAACCACAAAGCCTCAGTAACAACCATGTCATCCACCTGCTTTATGACAGTAAAGGCACTCTGTGGGTTGCAACCGCCTTCGGTTTGAACCGATTCAAAGCGCAATCGGGGACTTTCGAAACCCTATTGCACGACCCATCCAACCCCAATAGCCTCAGCAACAGCGCTATAATGAGGGTTTTTGAAGACCACAAAGGGTTTTTATGGATCGCCACAAATAGTGGTCTGAATCAATATGATGCCAAGAATAATCGTTTTGTCCGCTACCATCATGATAAAAACGACCCCACCAGTTTAAGTCACGATGGGGTTATCAGTATTGCTCAAGACAACGAGGGCACTTTGTGGGTGGGTACCAATGGCGGCTTAAATAAATTTGACTCGCAAACCCAGAGTTTTAAACAGTACCGGGTAAAAGACGGCCTGCCGAACGATGTTATTTATGCCATTTTACCCGACAATCAGGGTCATATTTGGGTAAGCACCAATGCGGGTTTGTCGAAATTCAACCCAAACCAACAAACGTTCAAAAACTTTGATGTCAACGATGGTCTGCAAAGCAATGAGTTTAATTCTGGCACCGCTTTTAAAAGCAGCGATGGCGAATTCTATTTTGGCGGCATCAATGGTTACAACCATTTTTATCCCAGCACCATCACCGATGACACCCTGCCACCCAAAGTCGTTTTGACCGAGTTTTTGCTGTTCAACCAACCGGTTCCAGTGATCAACCCCCTCAATACATCACAACAAGATACGCAATTCACCCTGCCCCAATCCATTGGCTCGTTGACCGATCTAACGCTAGATCACCAACATAATTTGCTCACTTTTGAATTTGCGGCACTGGATTTTTCAAACCCAATGAAAAACCGTTATGCCTACAAACTCGAAGGGCAAGACCAAAACTGGATCACCGCCAGCGCCAAAAACCGCCGGGCAACCTACACCAATCTGGCCGCCGGTGATTACACTTTGCAGGTCAAAGCCAGCAACAAAGACGGTTATTGGAATGAACAAGGAAAAGCGTTAAACATTACGGTGTTACCACCATGGTGGTTAAGCAACTTG
>JABSOG010000150.1 GCA_013216025.1 Algicola sp.
CCATGCCCAATCTTGGTGCATTACCAAGTTCCCAAACACCTGACCAAGTGGGGTTAACACCGGGGTTTACATCAGTCGAAATGACCTTGGTTTTTCTCAGCGCCTTACGTAAAAAGTGGTCACTGTATTTAGTGCCCTTCTCTTTATCCATCTCTTTATACAACAAGTCAGCAATCAAATCGGTTAAATAAGTCGATTTGGCACCGGTATTGTTGATGTTGCCAACCTCTTCGTTATCCACCAAAAATGCCATCGAGGTATATTCTGGTTTGTCTTGTTGCATCACCGCTCTAACCGAACCATAAGCCGCCAACTTGTCGTCTTGGCCGTAAGCCGCCACCATAGAGCGGTCGAAGCCGACATCACGCGGGGCCATGGCTGGCACCAACGACAATTCAGCAGACACCAAATCTTTTATCGAGATATCGTAGTTTTCTTTCAAAAAGGCGATGACTTCGTCTTTAACCGAGCTGTCTTCGCCAGGCTTAGACGCGATGATAACGTCCAATTCTTCTTTTTTGATCACATCACGGCTGGTTCTTTTGCGATAGTCGCGGTCTACGTGAGGGGCTAGGTCAGGCACCATCAACACCGGCTCACCAGGATTAAGTCCAATCGAGATGTTCACAACAGTGCCATCAGTTTTATCTACCCTACCCACCAGCGCCAGTGGCACGTTAACCCATTGGTAGTTTTTGATGCCGCCGTGAACGTAGGTTTGAAACAACGCAAACCCCTGCTTTTCATATAAAGGCCGACCTTTTAGTTCAATGCGCGGAGAATCAATGTGAGAACCGACAATTCGCAGGCCTTCGGCCACCGGTTTTTTACCAATTACCATCAAGGTCATGGCCCTGTCGCGGTTCACATCAAAAAAACGGGCACCGGGTTTTAACACACTATTGTCTGTCAGGCGTTTAAAACCGTTGGCCTTAGCCAGTTTTACGGTTTCTTCGACAAAACTCAGCTCGGTTCTGGCCTTGTGAATAAAGGTTTTGTAATCCTCGATATAAACGTTCATCTGCTTTTTATCTTTAGAAGATAATTCAAGCCATGAGGACTTAGGTTTGTCGTCTTTGGCGGCCACAGCGGGAAACTGGCTGACCAAAGACAACACCACAGCGGCGAATAAGGGACGTATTAGGGGGGTTAGTGACTTCATTGGAGCCTGCTAAATAGAACAAAGAGGCCAATATAGTAAAATAACCACCTTAAAAGGCAAGTAATGAGGCAATGATCAAGTGTAAAAAACTATTCACGCAGCCTGTTTAAACTTATTATATGCATATTATGCAGTTAAAACTAAGGGCCCCGTGCCATGGATAACAAAAACAGCGAGCCTTTTCGCTGGCAGCTGATTAAAAAGGCCGCCGTTTTTCAATTAAAGTTGGGCCTTGATGCCCTGCGCGACATCTTGTTGAGCCCGCTTTCGCTGATGCTGGTGCTCATTGATATTGCACTTGGCCACAATCAGCAGCAAAGTTACTTTATTAAACTGATGAAGTTTGGCCGTTTGAGCGACCGCTGGATCAATTTGTTTGAGACCAAAGCGGGTTATTGGGATCAGCGCAATAAAAGTGTCGACTACTGGCTGGCCCAAGTCGCCACCGTGGTCAAAGATCAACAGACCAGCGGCAAGATGAGCGATGCCGCCAAAGCCAAAATTGATGGTTATATGGCCCAAATCAACAAAAAACTGGATAAAAAAGACCGCTCCCCAGCGATTCTCGAAGATAACAAAGACACCACCCCAACCTCAGCTTCAGCTTCAGCCGAAACAACCAAAGTAGACAATGAACAAACTTAAGTATTTAACCAATTACCCGCCGCAGGTCATCAAAGACGTGCAAAAAATGGTCGACAGCAATCAACTCGGCCAGTTTATTTTCAATAAATACCCCACAGCCCACGATAAAACCTCAGCTAGATCGCTGTACAACCACGCAATGGAGATAAAAAATACCTATTTACGTAAATCTTCACCAGTCGGCAAGGTGGTTTACGACGATAAAATTCACGTAATAAAGGATGCACTCGGTTTACACACTTATATAAGCAGAGTTCAAGGCAAAAAGCTCAAAGCCAAAAACGAGATAAAGATATCCACTTTGTTTAAGCGCGCACCGATTGAGTTTCTCAATATGATAGTCGTTCACGAACTGGCGCATATAAAAGAGAAAGACCACAACAAAGCGTTTTATCAGCTGTGTAGACATATGCAGCCCGAATACCATCAGGTTGAATTTGATTTACGGGTCTATCTGACTTATTTGGAGTTTGGTGAAGGGCTCTATTGAATAAGCCTGCTTAGGCGGGTTGAATAAACCTGCTCGACTACCACCAGCGTAAATACCCCAAACCGAACCCCCTATAACCTGATGCCACGAAACATACAAACGGATACAACGCCCCTATCAACAGCGACTCCTCCCCCTACAAATTGACACTTTTTAACCCGTGCATTGGGCAAATATCAACCTCTATAATCCTTGGTTCTGCGTGACCAAAAATTCATCTAAATCGCAGTTTTACTTACCTACAAGAAAATATCGATACCAACAGCTCTTTTCTAAAAAGAAGCAAGGATAATAATAATGACATTTAAACTAGCCACCCTATTTGGCGGACGTAAAAGACTCAAAAAGGCCAGTATGATATTGGCTGGCACGTTAACGCTGGCAGCCTGTACGAGCTTGGTTCCAATTGACTTAATCGACAATAACGCACTCAAGAAAAATACGCTTAACAACACTAAATACGACAAACCTATCGGCCCAGAAAAGCCCGGTATGCATCAGGCCATGATGCGGATGTCTGGTGGACAGTACTCCGATACTTTGGTCAAGCAGGCCAATCAACAATTTAAACGCCAGCAAATGCGCCACAAGTTAGTGCAAAAATCGTTGCAGACTCGTGGCGTTACCGCTGCCACTCAATTTGCCGTACCACAATGGCAATTAAGAGGACCAACAAACTTTAAAGGTCGTGTTACCGCAGTGGTCGCCAACCCGAATAACCCTAACACCGTTTATGTGGGCGCAGCTTTAGGCGGCGTGTGGAAAAGTACCAACGGCGGTGCTAATTTCACTCAGATTTTTGATGGTGCAGGCAGCCCCTCAATCGGCGCATTGGCACTAGATCCTAACAACGCCAATACAATTTATGTCGGCACTGGCGAGTCAAATCCAGGCGGCGGCTCGGTCACTCATTTGGGCGATGGCCTTTGGCGCAGTACTGATGCCGGTCAAACATGGCAACACCTTGGTTTAGATAACAGCCTTCGTATAGGCTCTGTTGTTGTAAATCCTAACAACTCCAACGAAATATTCGTAGCAGCCGTAGGCAGCCTGTTCACTGCATCAACTCAAACCCGGGGTGTATTTCGCAGCCTTGACGGCGGTCAGACTTGGCACCAAGTATTAACTGGAGCCAATGGTTTTACCGGCGCAATCGACGTACAAATGGATCCGCAAAACTCTAATCGTTTATATGCAGTATTGTGGGAGCACTTTCGCGCCCCTGACAATCGAGACTACTCAGGTACCGGCAGTGGCGTTTGGCGCTCTGAAGATGGCGGTAATAACTGGTCTCAACTGAGCAATGGTTTACCTGCCAAGGGCTACAAATATGGTCGAATTGGTATAGCGGTGGCACCATCAGATCCAAGTCGGGTTTATGCGGCGTATTCTGGCGAAGATGGCGGTTTTAGCGGATTTTATCGTTCTGACAACTACGGCAGCAGCTGGACCAAAACCAACGGCTCTTATAACTGCTCCACTTTCTGTTGGTGGTTTGGCGAGTTAACCGTTAATCCAACCGACAAAAATAACGTATTTGGCCATGCCATCAGCCTTAATTCTTCGACCAACGGCGGCAACAGCTTTAGCACTTACAGCAAAGGATTTCATGCCGACCAACACGCCATGTGGTTCTCGCCAAACGGCAACACAGTATACGAAGGCAATGACGGCGGCATCTACCGCTCAACCAATGGTGGCGGTAGCTACACTCACTTGCCTCTACCCATTTCGCAGTTTTATGCCATCGAAGTCGACCCTTCAAACCACAATAAACTGTTAGGCGGCTTGCAAGACAACGGCTCGGGTTACACCACCAACGGCAGCACTTGGAATAACCTCAACGGCGGTGACGGTTTCACCGTTTTGGTCGACAACACCAGAACCGACTGTATTTATTCTGAGTCGCAGAACGGCAACATTTACACTACTTGTGGCGGCAGGGTCAATATCAGTGGCCGCAAACCATGGCACACCCAAATGATGTTCGACGAAAGCGACAACCGCACTGTGTATTACGGCTCACAATATCTGTTCCGCACCACTCGCAACGGTTCAAGCATCAGCTCGCCGGTTAAAGTATCGAACACAGATTTCTCAAATGGCCCCTACAGCGGCAGCTTCAGCAGCAGTTATGGCACCATCAGTTCCATTCACATCCCAAAAAGCGGCAACGGAAACACCCTTTATTTGGGCACTGATGACGGCAATGTTTGGGTCAGTCGTAATCGTGGCGAAGGCTGGGCACAAATCGATTCTCAACTGCCAAACCGCTGGGTAACCCGCGTGACGGGCGATCCAAAGAATGACGCAATTGCTTATGTCAGCTTCTCGGGTTTCAGAAACGGCGAGTCGGCGGCTAACTTGTATCGCACCGACAACTACGGTCAAAGCTGGACCAACATCTCTAATGGTTTGCCCAACTCACCCGTATCTGACATATTGATTGACCCCACCTACAGCGCAACTTTGTATGCCTCAAACGATTATGGGGTTTATGTGTCGTACAACACTGGCGCAAGCTGGCAGATTTTGGGCAGCGGCCTACCGGTAACATTGGCAAGCGATCTAAAAATCGTCGAAGAAGGCAGCGAATTGATATTGCACGCGGGTACTTATGGCCGAGCAATTTACTCGATTAGATTAAACGATGTGCAACGTGGCGGCGATGGCACCACAACCCCGACCGAGCCTGTGCTTGAAAATGGCGTTACTCAAAATGTGCCGAACTTGTCGAGTAAAGCGTCGACTTACTTCAAATTTGAAGTGCCAGAAGGCATGACCGATGTGAAAGTGACCACCAGCGGCAGCAATGGCGATTTAGATTTGTACGTTCGCAAGGGCGTAAAACCCACCCTTGATGTTTTTGATTGCAGCTCAACATCTGGCACCAGCAATGAGAGTTGCAGCCCGGGCAACAGCGCTGGCCTGTACTACGTACAAGCTTATGCTTGGTCACCCTTCACCAACGCCACTATTACTCTGAGTTATTCAGAAGATACCGGTAACACTGGCGGGTTGGTTAATCATCAATGGACTGATGTGCCAGCGAGTGGTTCTAAAGCGAATATCGAATATTATGTAGATGTTCCCCCGGGCACCAATTCACTGGTATTCAGAACACAGGGTAATAGTGGCGATGCTGATCTATATGTTAAGTTCGGCGCAAAAGCCACAACCAGTGTTTTTGACTGCAAATCAACCTCGTCAACCAGCAGCGAGACCTGCTCCATGAGCAATATCCAATCCGGGCGTTACCACGTCACAGTTCATGCCTGGAATGCCATATCTGGCACTCAGGTTAAGGTGGATGTTGATTGATTTAAGTTGTTCCCGCTAATAACAAGACCAAAGCCCTCGACTGTTTTAAGCCTTCGGGGGCCGGTGTCCCTGTGCCCGCCAATGCTATTGAGAACCGTCTCTAAGGCGTGGTCGGTACAAAGGTTAAAACCCATTGATTCTGTGCCATACTTGCCCTTTAATACAGTGACTTATTTGGTAATCAAAGGACCCAAGTACCATGTTGTTAAATGAAAGATCCAAAGTGCTTATTGTAGATGATGAGCGACGCAACCTGATAATATTGACAGAGCTTCTGAGGGACAGCCACGAAGTGACCGTTGCCAAATGTGGCAAACAAGCGCTAGAAAAAGCCAACAAATTGCTGCCCGACCTGATTTTACTGGATATTATCATGCCGGACATGAATGGATTTGAAGTGCTGACGCAATTGAAAAAAAACAAAACCACCAACGCTATCCCGGTCATTTTTATCACCGGTTTAAACGCACCCGATGAAGAAAGAAAAGGACTGACATTGGGGGCCCAAGACTATATATACAAGCCTTTTTCTGCGGATGTCGTCAAAGCGAGGGTGGCGACACAACTGAAAATCATCGAGCAAGCCAAGCAACTGCAACAAGCCAAATTAAAAGAAAAAATGGCATCACTGGGCACACTGACCGCAGGGGTTGCCCACGAAATCAATAACCCAGTCAATTTTGCCCATGTGAGTGCCGACAATTTAACCGCCGATGTCACCGATTTACAGCACTTTATTTTTGATTTGGCCGGCGATAGTCTTGACCAAGAGGTTCGCGACGAATTCGACAGCAAATTTAATCAATTGTTTTTTCACATTAAAACTATCAAAGAAGGAACAAGCCGAATCAAAGACCTAGTCGAGGATCTTTGGTCAATCACCCTGCACGACAATCCAGACAAGACTGACATAAATATCGTGCAGATGCTGCAATCGGCTTTGGCAATGACAAATACCAATCTTGCTGATGTGGCGACTTTTTCGACTCAGTTTGACGAACTGCCAACATTTTACGGTTACCCCGGCAAACTAAACCAGGTGTTCATTAATGTGCTGCTCAATGCCTGTGAAGCGGTGCACAAAAAACACCTAACACACAGCGATGCTCCAGCGGGAGTCATCAGTGTACACACGCGATTCTCATCGGGTTTCATCGAAATCGCCATACAAGACAACGGTTGCGGCATGAATGAAACCTCTCAGCAAAAAATATTCGAGCCGTTTTATACCACCAAAGAAGTCGGTGACGGTACCGGACTCGGCATGAGCATGGCATTTGCGATAGTTGAGGAACAAGGTGGTACAATCAAGGTAAAATCCACGTTGGACAAGTGCTCACTTATCACAATTTACCTGCCAGTGACAACATAGCCAAAACCCCAGCGAAACGGTATAAGCAAATCATCTGAACATGACGATCCCACCTGCCATATATAGAAGCTCTCTAGCCTTTTTGTTACAAAAATTTTAATCCTGTCATTTTGTGCCGTTTGGCAATGCACCGCGTTTTTGTGCCATACTTATAAGCTCACTTTTATTCAACATCGACAGGTTTACCGAGGATCCAAACCAACCATGTTATCCAATACGCTGCCCAAGATTCTCATTGTTGACGACGAAAGACGTAATTTAAAAATATTGACGAATTTGCTCCGAGGTGACGCTGAAGTTTCTGCTGCCAAAGACGGTGAACAAGCGCTAGAGCGGGTCAAAAATCAACTACCCGATTTGATTTTACTGGATATCGTGATGCCCGATATGGATGGCTTTGAAGTACTCAGGCAGTTAAAACAGGACGAAACCACCGCCCGTATTCCGGTGATTTTTATTACCGGGTTAAGTTCACCAGATGAAGAAAAAAGGGGTCTGACAATGGGGGCACAAGACTATATTTATAAACCGTTTTGCCCTGAGGTGGTCAAATCCAGGATCGCCACTCAATTGAAAATCGCACGCCAAACCAAACAATTGCAACAAGCCATGCTAAAAGAAAAAATGTCTGCGCTGGGCACCTTGACCGCAGGTATCGCGCACGAAATCAATAACCCAATAAACTTTGCCCATGTTGGGGCTTCTAATCTCGAAGTCGACTTGCGACATTTCAAAGAGTTTATTTTTGATTTGGCCGGTGAAGATGCCGCTCCAGAAATCTTAGAAAGCTTCACTTTAAAATTCGAACCGTTACAATCCCACGTCGACACCATCAAAGACGGCACCACCCGGGTCAAATCGATTCTCAAAGATCTTTGGACCATCACCCAAAACGACGGTATCGAAAAAATGTCGGTAGACTTAGGTCATTGTATTCAATCGACTTTAAATATGATCAGCACCAACTTTCTCGACAGCGTGACGTTTTCAGCCGATATTGGCAAAGTGCCGCTGGTGTATGGTTACCCGGCCAAACTCAGCCAGGCCTTTATGAATGCACTGGTCAACGCCGCTGAATCAATCGAACGAAAGCAAAAACGCAATCACCCCGATCAGCACGGAAAAGTTGTTATCAGCTGTTCTCATGTACCGGGTAAAATCTTCATTTGTATTGAAGACAACGGTGACGGCATGGATGAGGTTGTGCAGCAGAAAATATTTGAACCCTTTTACACCACAAAAAAAGTGGGCCATGGAACCGGGTTGGGCATGTCAATTGCTTTGGCCAATGTGCAAGAACATGAAGGGGATATTGAAGTAGAATCAATCCTCGGCGAGAAGACCGTGATCACCATCATCTTGCCTGCGTAAATCTTCATTTAACGACTCATCATTACTTAATAACTCTTCATTACTTAATAGATCGAGCAACGCTTGTGCCGCTTTTTCCGCTTTAGCAAATTCAACATCATCGACATAGGTCACAATACTTTGCACCTGCACGGCATAGTCACAACCATGGCATTGTGCTTTCATTATCCCGAGTAAATCTTCTGCCGAAAAATCCGTTGTGCTGAGCAAGGGCAGCAACTCGTCGAGCTGTTTGATCAATTGTTGAATATCAAAAACGTCATCGGTGTCTGCCGGCACCTCGTGTTGCAATGCTTTATCCATTGCTTCCACTAGTGTCTGTAATGCATCACATAATTTCGCTAAATCAGTGAGTTGATATTGCGTTTTGCCATAGGTATCTTCCAGTGAAGCACTAAGCTGAGAAATGTCGTAGGCGCCAATGAAAGCGCCATTGGATTTGAGGGAATGCACCACTCGATGGATTTCGATCCAATCTTGGCGTTGTTCTAGTTCTAGCAAAGTCGCAGGCAATTGACCTTCCATTTTGACAAACTCCCTGACCAGATCAAGATACAACGATGTTCTGCCATTCATTCTGGCCAAAGCGTGGCCACAAGCTAACCCTTCTATCGAAACTAATCGTTCAATGAGTCTGGCGGTTTGTGGTGGCACCACCTCTGCAGGGGGTAGCTCATGTGATAATCTAGTCCCTTTTATCTTATGCCCCAAATGAGTCGATAAAATCTGGTAAAGCGATTCTGGCTCAAACGGTTTGGCCAGATGGTCGTTCATGCCGCTAAATTTGTAATGGGCATCTACACCCACCATCGCGTGGGCCGTCATGGCGATGATGGGGATCTCGGTATATTTCAACTTATTCCTAATTTCTTTGGTGGCGGTAATGCCATCCATTTGCGGCATTTCTATGTCCATTAATATCAAATCGAACGCCTGCCTTTGCAGTTTATTGAGCCCGTCGATACCATTGGTGGCAGTCACCGTTGTGACCCCGGTATCATCTAAAAAACCCAAGGCAACCTGACGGTTAATGGCGTTGTCTTCAACCAGCAAAATATGACAATCTGACAAATCGGGCGCCCCTTGTTGGTTTTCTTCGGCGTTGTCTCCTTCAAGCGGCTCGCCGCAATGCAAGCGGGTAATCGCATCATGAATTTCATTTCGTTTTATCGGTTTCTCGATGATATATTGAACTTTTTCGGGGACTTGTAACTTTAATTCATCTTTGTCGTAATGGTCGACCATCAACAGGTAATGCGGCATTGAGGCCACACACCCTTCAATTTTTTCCAAAATGGTCTGCGCGTTCAAATCTGGCAACAACCAATCGAGTAAAATCAAATCGTAAGCGGCCCCACCAACCGACGCCATCATGATTTTTTTAATGGCCGCTTGACCAGTGCCCGCCCATTCGCATTCGGTGCCAAAATTATTGAGCAGGTTAACCAAAGCCTCACCACTAATGCTCATATCATCGACCACCAACACTTTAAGACCACGAAACGGGCAATTTTCAGGTTGGTATTTAAGCATTCCGCCATGTTCTTGCAACACCGTAAAATGAAAAGTCGACCCCTTATCTAGTTCACTTTCAACCCAAATCTCGCCCCCCATCAGCTCGCAAAGCTCCTTGGCAATGGCCAAACCCAGCCCAGTGCCGCCATACACCCGGCTGACCGATTCATCGGCCTGGGTGTATGATTGGAATAGCTGACTTTGCTGATCAGGCGTCATGCCACAGCCGGTGTCGATCACTGAAAACTGCAACATCAGCCAATCGCCACGGTTTTCTTTGACCCTCATGCGCAGGCAAACGGTTCCTTGTTGGGTGAATTTAACGGCATTATTGACTAGGTTGACAATAATTTGCTGAATTCTGTAGGGATCACCGCCCAAACGGCCCGGTAACGCATCACCCCAGTCAATCACCAGCTCTAATCCTTTGTCATGGGCGTTAATGGCACTTAAATTCACGGCCCGGCCAATCACCTCATCATAAGCATAATCGGTCTGCGCAATACTCAGCTCACCAGCCTCTATTTTCGAAAAGTCGAGGATGTCATCTATCAAGCTTAATAACGATTTTCCAGAATCGAGCACTTTTTCAATATAATCCCGTTGAGCGTAATCAAGATCGGTTTTCAGTGCCAGTCGGCTCAGCCCAATCACCGAATTCATTGGCGTGCGGATTTCGTGACTCATTTTGGCCAAAAAGTCAGATTTGGCCGCCGTGGCATTTTCGAGTTCATCAGAGCGTTGCGCCAACTCAAAGGTCCTTTGCGCCACCATGCGTTCGAGGTTGCGATTGATATCGAGCAGCGTGAGGTGGGTTTTCACCCGGGCCATCAACGACTCTTTTTTGATCGGCTTGGTCAGATAATCGTTGCCGCCGACTTCAAAGCAACGCACTAAGTCCATCACTTCGCTTTGCGCGGTTAAAAACAGCACCGGCAAGTCATGCACGGGGTATTTTTCGCGAATTTTTTTGCATACATCAAAACCCGACATGCCGGGCATGACTATATCCAGCAAAATCAAATCAAACGGATCCTCTTGCTCTATGAGCTTGAGTGCGTCAATGCCATTGGTGGCCTCGACTCGTTGATAATGCTCTGCCGACAAGAAATTGTCGAGTAATAGGCGATTACCCTCTTCATCATCAACAATCAACAGACGAAAGGGTTTGTCCATGGGTTCGGTGACACAAATCGGCGCTTCAACCGGCTTATCGTCGCTCACTTGAGTATCATTGCTTTCTCTATCAGGTGTTTCATTAGGCTTACTATTAGGTATATTATTAAGCACTTCAGTGACTACTTCAGCCTTTTGTGTCACCGGGGTGTTAGCATCAACATTAACATCAACAGCGAGCTTGCTCGGCGCATCTGTGGTTGTCGCTAAATCAAAGGTAAATGTAGTCCCTTTGCCCAGTTGAGATGACACTTCGATTTGACCGCTGTACAAATCCACCAATCGTTTGGCCAGCGGTAATCCGGCTCCGGTCAAACCAGATTCGCCCACCTGCGCTTCATCATTTTGACTAAACAGAGTCACAATATTGCCTAACAACCCAGCCTCAATGCCAGCCCCGCTGTCATGCACACTGATGCGTAAACAATCTCCGTGCTCATCGGCAGTAATGGCAATACTGCCTTTGTCGGTATGATGGATAGCATTGGCAATCAGGTTATGCAAAATCTGTTGCAGATGCACAGCATCAACCTGCACCGCAGGCAGCCCCATCGGCACGGCGTTAACCAACACTACCTGGGCAGCGTCAACAGAACCTTGCAAACCCGACAACACAACGTCAGTCAATACTCGAACATCAACCGCCTTTTTAATCAGCTTGTCTTGATTTTTATTCTGCTCGGTAAGACGCGCCAACATCAATTGGTAATCGAGTATTTTACGCCGAGCCGACAGGCTGTAGTGAGCCAACCAGCCCAGTAAAACCAGCAACAATATGAAGGTAAAGAGGATGAGTAACGACATAATATCAATAATCGACAAACTGGGAACATTGATAAAGCATAGCTTATATAAGTCGACACGGGGAAGTTTGGTGTCTTGATGTGGCTGAATGACGATTTGTCGCAACCGATGGGGTCGTGCTACGCACGGTAAAAGCGGTTAATACCTTTTCCAACTCGATGTTAACCGCTTTTGAATTATAGGCCTTTCGCGAAAACCATCACCCAGACATCTTCGCCAACAAACCCTCGGCGGTCTCTCCCGCGGCTTCAAACTCAAGATCATCAACATCGGCGATCATGCTTTTAACCGCATCAACATACTCGGTGTCTTCGTATTGAACAATCATTTCGCCCAGTAAATCTTCGGCATCAAAGTTGGTGGAATCAAGCAGCGGCAACAACACTTTAAGCTTTTGACGAAATTGCTGCGGGTCAAACGCTGTTTGGTGCTCAGATGCACGGTGCTCAGGCAATATGTTGTCTAGCCTATCCAACAGTTGCTCTAATGCCTCGCAAAGTTCGTCCAATAATGCCCGGTCACTCTTAGCTACACTCTTACCTTCACTTAAGCTAAATTCCACGGCCCCACTCAATTTAGCGATCTGATAAGCACCAATAAATGCGGCGTTAGACTTCAGAGAATGGACGTTACGATACAAATCGTCCCAAAGTTGTTGGTCGTATAGTTCATTGAGCGATTGTAACAGTGCCCTATCTACCAATTTAAATTCTTTGACCAACTTGATGTACAACTCGGTTTTGTCATTCATTCTAGACAGGGCTTTGAGGGCATCCAAACCATCCACTTGCTCCAGCTGTTCAATTAGCTCGCTACGATAGGGTGACTGACTTTCAGCCATCACTTGAATTTGACGAGGTCGTCCGTTTTGGGCCAGGTATTCATTCAGTAATTTGTACAACGTTGCTGGTTCGAAGGGTTTGATAAGACAGTCATTCATCCCTGCCCTTTGATACTGCTTATTGTCCTTGGTCATAGCGTGTGCTGTCATCGCAATGATAGGCAACTCGGTCAATTTCAGCTCTGACCTAATGGCTTTGGTTGCTGTTATGCCATCCATTATCGGCATTTCAATATCAATTAACACTAGGTCGAAACGGCTGGTGCGTAATTGTTGCAGCGCTTGGGCACCATCATTTTGTGTCACAACATTTGCCCCAGTATCGGCCAAAAAACCCAATGCTACCTGAAGGTTAATGGCATTATCGTCCACCAGCAAAATATTATATCCCGTCAGGTCCGGTGCCAAGCTAGTACATTGTTGTGTTGCCTGCAAAGCGGATGATTCACCCAAGCGCTCGACCAATACAGTGAAGTGAAAGACTGATCCTTTACAAGGGGTATCCACTTAGCTCCACCTCACACAAGATGTAGTGTTTACCTGTTTGAGATATCTTTATAGGTTACCGATT
>JABSOG010000151.1 GCA_013216025.1 Algicola sp.
GCAGACATTACTCGCTGGTCTAATGAAAAATTCAGATCAAGGTCGAGCTTGATGTCTTGCGCGGTTGAAGGACCGGCAATTAACAAACACGCCAGTGTGCGCTGTTCATCTCTGGCCGCCGGGCGAGCAGCAATCGCACGTAATTTCAGGTAAGGTTTTTTGAGCGTGTCTACTATCTCGCTGGGCAACGCTGTGCCGAGTCGTTCAAAGTCTTCCAGTAACCCCACTTTTACTGTCAGATCATCAATGACTTGCTGAATATCAATGAGGTTTTGTTGTTCAAAGCAAGTGAAAAAGTCGTAGTTTTTGGCATGTTTTAAAAAGGCATAGGCAAACAGGTTGATTTCGCAATGGCCGTCAAACGAGGTGTCTTTGTTTAGCAGCCCGGCGATAAAGGCATTGATCTGACTAAATCCACCCGCCCGACGGCGAAACAGGTTGCCCAGTTCAACGATGGCGGTCAATTCACGTTGACTGATTTGCTCGGCAATTGTTTGTTGATAGATGTTTTTTTGTTGTTCTTTGGCTACATCATTGGCAGCTTGAGTCGCCATATCATGGAGTTCTCGGGCTTGGCAGCGCCGCTCGGCATGGGGCGAATGCCAGCCGTTAATCAGCTTTAAAGCCAGTTTTTTGTTATCCACTGTTTTTTCTTGTCCTGTGTTGTTTGGCCTAGGAGCAATTGTTGTGCCCATAAGCCAGCAAGTACTGATTAACTTAGTCAATCAGCCATTATATAGCAATGGCTTGGCGCATATTCGTGGGATTTTATTGACCTGTTGAGGTGGCGAAAAATCCCATTTTAAATAAAACTAATTATTTAGTTGATATTCAAAGATGAAGCCACTATAGTCTAAAAACTAATTAATTCGTAGTAGGGAAGAAGCATGTTTAACTGGGGAGAGCAGAATGATATTTAATACCCCGATATTCTTTTGGTTTTTTGCACTGTTTTTATTGTGTTACGGTTTTGTCTTTTTAAGGCAAACGCCAAGAGTTTATCTTATTGTTGCCGCCAGCCTTGTGTTTTATGGGGCCTGGAACTACAAGTTTATTCCGTTGCTGGTGGGCAGTGGTGTTGCTGATTACTTTATCGCGTTGGCTATATTCAAAGCCACCGAAAAAAGTCATAAAAAGCGCTGGTTGTGGCTGTCGGTGACCATCAACCTCGGCATCCTCGGATTGTTTAAATACGCCGATTTTGTACTGGTGTCGGTGGCCGAATTTTTGTTGGTGTTTGGTTATCAGGCTTCTCTGCCTACCTTGTCGTGGGTGCTGCCGGTGGGTATTTCGTTCTATACCTTTCAGAGCCTCAGTTACACCATTGATGTTTATCGTGGTGACATGAAACCGCGCAAGGGCTTGGTTGAATTTGTTGCCGCGCTGTCGTTTTTTCCGCAGCTGGTGGCGGGGCCAATATTGCGGGCCAAACATATATTGCCGCAAATGCACGCTATCGCTTTACCAACGTGGCACAGCGCCAAATATGGTTTTTTACTGATAACCGTAGGATTGTTGAAAAAGACCGGGGCCGACTTGCTTGCTATCCCGGCCCAAACAGCTTTTTACGCTCACGACACCCTAAGTACATTAGAATTATGGACTGGCGTACTGGCTTTTACCGGACAGATTTATGGTGACTTTTCGGGGTACAGCGATATGGCCATTGGTATTGCAATGCTATTGGGTTTTAATATTCCGCTGAATTTTCGGGTGCCTTATTTCGCCTTGTCACCGGTCGATTTTTGGCGGCGTTGGCATATTTCGTTATCCAGTTGGTTGAAAGATTACCTGTATATTTCGCTCGGCGGTAATCGTAATAACAATCGTACGCGCAATGTGTTTATCACTATGCTGCTTGGCGGATTGTGGCACGGTGCGGCGTGGACTTTTATCGCATGGGGGGCATTTCATGGCCTCATTATAACGGCAACACATTATTTGGCGGGGTTTGAGTGTTTCAAGGGTTTTAACGCCTCAAATTCACGTTGGATAAAGCTGTTTAAATGGGCGGTCACTTTCTACTTGATTATGATTGGTTGGGTGTTGTTCAGGGCAGAGAATATGACCGCAGCAATGGGCATGTTGGCTAATATGCATATGGTCGACTGGGCGGTAGAGCTGGGTCATAACGCTTTGACCATTTTCGCTTTTGTGTCGGGGTGGGTATTGCTGGTGCATTTGATGGATTATTACGTGATTAAGCGCGGCGATAAGTTGGTCGACAAACCTTGGCGGTTTTGGCTTTTGATGATTGTGGCACAAAGTATTTGTTTGATGATAGGAGAGCCGAGCGATGAATTCATCTACTTCCAGTTCTAGAAAAATTTATGGCAAAATCTTGCTTGGTGTGGGTTTGACCATGGCAGGTGCTTGGTCGGTGTTAATGATGGTTGCTGACATTGTTGGTGCCAACGCTGAAGGTGTCATGGGTCGTGTGGTGCAGGCCCGACGAGCTTTACCTCAGATTGTTAGTGAAGATAAAAAACAGGTGATGGTGTTTGGATCTTCTATGGTTGATGCCGGTTTTTCGCCCCGTTTGTTTGACGCACAGGTTAAGGCGCAAGGCAAAGACATTAAGTCGTACAACTTTGGTTTTGGTGGTTTAAATCCGTACTTTCAAGATTATTTGTCGCGCCGTATTCGTGAGGCTTATCAGGGTGAAGACAAACGCCTGAAATTGGCGATCATCGAATTTAACCCGTTTCAAACGACTCAAACCCGCTGGAACCGGGCTAACTCGATGGTCGATTCGTTTTTGACCATGTTGGCCTCTAATGCTGAGTTATTGGCGGTAACCAAAGGCGATTTAAATCGGGCGATGTTGTTGTTTAACATCAAATATGTGCGCAATGATATTTCGTCTCAAATGGTGACCACTTTTATGGGAAGGGGCATTTTCCCGGCCGAGCGAGTAAAGCGCGAGCGCGATGATGAAGCAATGGTAAAAAGACGGCGAGAATTGGGCAAGCAGGCTAATGAATTGTATGCAGCTGACTTTCCTGATTTAGTCAGGAGGCAATGGTCGTTGCCATTGCAAGGAGGGCGAACCATACCGCAAGACCGATCTGCCAAATCGCTAGAGGTTTATGCTGAGTACATTAAAACCCAGCAAACCGCTGCGCAGATGACCAACTTTCGCAATCGCAGAATTCGTACTGCCGATGTATTGGGTTTGAATTTTGAACCGCTGCTGGTCGAAAGTTTCATTCGCATTGTCGAAAACTTCAAACAGTTTTCAGACAAGGTTGAGGTGGTGATGTTGCCACGTAACACCGACTGGATTAACTATTCGCCCGAAGCGCAGGCAAGGTTAAACAGCGCCATTGCACAGATAGAAAAGGGCACTGGACTGAGTATTAGAAATCATCAGAACCTTGAGCAGATAAACCCACAGATGTTTCGTGATGCGACCCACTTGGCGCGATATCAAGGGGATATTGTTTATACCCAATTTTTGGTTGAGCAGTATATTGGGGATTTGTGAGGTCAGACATTGATGTTTAAGCTGGTGCTTGAACAGGTGTTTGGGGCGGCGATCGCAAAGGCATAAACACCAACATCAGCGCATTGACCAAAGCGGCCACGGTGGTCGCCAATGCCAACCCTTTAATGCCGACATCATTTTTCACATCACTGTACGTCACAACCGTGATACTGCCTACTGTACACCGACCCAGGCAACAAGGTGTAATAGGGTGTAATACCTTTATTATCTGTAATGACGTAAGTTTGACGTAGTAGTTCAAACTTGTCTGATATAGGTCTTCAATGAACAGGGTTTTTCGCTCAAATGCTTGGCTGGTGGTGTTGCTGGCAATGATTGTTGCCACCATGGTGGTGTTATTCATCTTCTTCGATCAACAAAGCCAATGGTGGTTTGGTACCGTGGTGAATGATTTGTATTCGCCGGACCGTCATTCGTTACCCGCGCTGTCGGTCGGTGGCGACCTCGCTTACTTGTTGGCAACCGGAGCGGGTTTGGCGGTGCTGGTCGGTGTGTTCTTACTTAATCAATCAGGTTTTCCCAATGAAAAACAGACTGGCAATGAGCAAGATTCCAATCGACAAGTGCAAGGGGATTCAAATGAACTGCATCCAATCTCTCCAACCAAAGAAGGGCTGATAGAAATCGTCAAATTGGCCGCCTTCGGTGATGATGACTTTTTCGAATATCTCGAAGACAATGCCGATTATCTGGGTGCTTTTGGTACTGACATAGGTGCTAAGGTACTGCAAGAAGCGCTAATGCGGGCCACCCGGCTGCAATTAATCCAAATGACCAGTGATGCGGTACTGTGTGAACAGGGTCAGGCTGTTGATGGCGGACAATGGCAGTTACACAAGCTCGCTGTATTTGAACACTATCAATTAGACTCATCTGAGGCGGCAGCGATTGCGCTGGCACTAGATGCCCGTTATGCCGTCAGTACTGGTGTGTTGGCCGAAAGTGACGCGATGCGCTTGATTCAACTGCTCGAAAAACTGGGGTTTTCGGTGTGGCACGAACAGTTAGACAACGAATGCCACAATGGTCGATTGCTGGTTTTCCCCCGGCTGGCCGCCCTACATCTGAAGCCAAATCAAACGGTGCTGGGCACAGTGCCCTGCGCAATCGGCAGTGCCAAATTGGTTGATGTTTTACAACTCCCTTTGTTGGCTGATTCGTTAGTGTGGCTGAAAAACCACTATGCCGCCCAGGCATTATCAAGAGGCGATCTCTGTTGTGATTTCGTGATGGATTAAAACGGGGTTGTGATGGTAATATGACCCCCTCCCACGCCAACCCAAAATGAGCATAACAACAACATGGACAGCAACTCGCCCAACGATTCGGTTTATGTGCACAAACTGACGTTATCTCGCCATCCTTTTATCAAAGATGTTTGTATTGATACCCATCAAGAGAAAAAACACATCATTATTACTGGTCAAAATGGGGTGGGTAAATCTACTTTTTTGGGGCAGATAAAGAGTGCAATAGTTTACTCAAAGTTGCAGTTTACAAAAATTAGTATTGATAATAGGAGGAGTCGTTATTTCAAGGTGTTAGATGCGGCTACTGCTGAAAAGGATAAATTTAAAAGGAAAGTGTTAGAAAAAGAACTTGAATTGGAACTGGACAATGTAAATCGCTATTCTTCATTTTGTGATCTTGAGTACGATAGCCAAAAGGCCATCGACTTACTTAAAGGAGATGCTGCGATACAAGCATTCTTTAATGCTAAGAGAACGACAAAAGTTGAAAATGTGGAATCTGTACGTACCGCCGAGATTGAATCCACTCATGTCGACCAACCCCTATCACACAGATTCAAACAGCATTTGGTCAACTCTCGATCCCAACTGGCTTTTGCCCGCGATGACGGAGATGAATCAGAAGCAGAAAATTTGAACGTTTGGTTTATCAAGCTTGACGAGTTTATGAGTGACATATTCGAATGCCCAATCAAGTTAAGATTTGACCGCAAAGCATTGGATTACAAAATAGAATCCAAAGATGGCACTCTGCTGGATTTTAATCACCTTAGTGAAGGTTATGCCGCCATCATTAATATTGTTACCGAAATCATTATGCGCATGGAAGTCATTGAACACGGTAATTTCACCTTGCCCGGCATCGTGATGATTGACGAGATTGAAACCCATCTGCACGTTAAGCTGCAAAAGAAAATCATGCGGTTGTTGACCACGTTTTTCCCCAACATTCAGTTTATTGTCACTACCCATTCTCCGTTTGTTTTAACGTCTTTAGATGATGCGGTGGTGTTTGATATGGAAACCAACAGCCAAATCGACTCGAAAGAAGATTTGTGGCAATTCAGTTTTGAGGACATTATCGAAGGCTATTTTGATACCGAAACCCATTCATTGGCGCTTGAGAGCAAGATTGAACGCTATGAACAGCTCAGTAGCAAAGATGCCGATACTCTGGCTCCCAAAGAAAACAAAGAGCTGTTGCTGCTTAAAAATGAATTAAAAGACGTGCCGACTTTTAAGCTGGCCGATATTGAGTTGCGGTTGCAGGCATTGGGGTTGAAGTAAATAATGATGCATTTTACTAGGACCCAGCCGGGACCCACTCAAGCTTTGCTCGACCAAAAGGGCAAAGACGATACAAACAAGCGTTACGATATTCCCGGTGTGCGTACGCAGCTGGCCGATGATTTTTTTGAAAAGTGTTATATTTGTAGTTCCGAAAGTACTTCAATGCGAATCGAACATTTTCGACCACATCAGGGCAATCGTGATTTGATGTTTGACTGGAACAACCTTTTTTATGCCTGTGAGCATTGTAACTCGCTTAAAAGTGATGGTTACAAAGGTTTGCTCGACTGCACTAAAACCACCAAAATTGATGATAAAATCGAATTTAATTACCGCCCCGCTAAACCCATCAGGCAAAAAGTCAACATCACCGATATTGACTCAAAAAGCCCGGATACCATTGAGTTAATCCAAGTGGTGTTCTCGACGAATAGTACACCAACCAAGAGAATGGGTGCCAAATCATTAGAGAAAAAGCTGGGCATTGCGTTAAGGAATTTTCAAACGGTGGTTGAGCAATATCAAAGCAAACAATCGCCAGCCAATGAAGCCTTGTTAAGGTTGGAAGTTAATAATCAAAGTGAGTTTGCGGCTTTTAAGCGTTGGAAGGTTAAGCAGGCTCCGCAAAATTACCCCGTCCAATTGCCGGGTTGGTTTGTTAATTAGCGTTACCAAATAAACCCCATCACAAATTCACCACATAAATCACCGCAATAATCACCATGCCAATCAATACTCGGGTGATTATTGTTTGATTGCTCACCGGTTTTGCTGTGGGTGATTCGGCTTTTACCATGGCAGTTTTTCGGGTTATTTGGCTGAGCTGTTGGCGCTGGAGTTTGGCTTTGGTTTCGGCGAAGCTCACCGGCTGGTAGTTGTATTTATACACCGGTAAGGTCAGTAAATAACCGCCTTCATCAACGCTATTGATGACACTGCTATCCATCACTTGGCCTATTTGGTTGATGGTGTTTTTCAGTTCACTTAATCCTTCACTTGAATTCTCATCTGAGTCCGCTGGCCAAAACTGCTCAAGCAGTTCTTGAGAGGTCACAATGCGTTGGTTGTCTGACAGGTATAACAAGACCTTGAGTGCTTTTTCTTGCAGTGGCTGAGCCGGTGGCTGGTCTTGCTTAAATACCAGCGCCTTGTCAGTGTCGATTGTCCATTCTCCGATAGCCAACATGTGTTTATTCACCTTTTTGTAATTGTTCTGGATTGACCAAGTGGCTCAATGGAGAAGGACGGTGGATGCCAAATCCTTGGGCGTAATCAACACCGATGACTCGTAGTTCCTGCAAAATGGCGTCAGATTCGACAAACTCTGCTACGGTTTCCATACCAATGGCTTTGGCCACTTCGTTGATGGAGTTGACCATGGCCCGGTCGATGGGGTCGACCATCAGGTCTTTGACAAAACTGCCGTCTATTTTGACAAAATTGACCGGCAGGTTTTTGAGGTAACCATAGGATGAAAACCCGGTGCCAAAATCGTCGAGCGAGAATTTACACCCGAGGTTTTTGAACAGGTTAACAAATTCTAACGTGGCGTTGAGGTTGATGATGGCCATGCTTTCGGTGATCTCAAAACAGATCTTGGCATGGGGAATAAGAAATTCGACAAACAGTTCTTGCACCGAATCTTTAAAATGCGGGTCGGCAATGGAGGTGCCAGACAGATTGATGCTGCACATGCCCAGTTCTTTCATGTGGGCTGGGTTTTGTGACAGCCAGCGGAAATAAGATCGGATCACCCAGCGGTCGATGTTGGTCATCAGGTTATAGCGTTCGGCAGCTGGGATAAAGGTGTCTGGTGGAATGATGTTGTTTTCTTCATCACGCATGCGCAGCAAAATCTCATAATGGATGGGTTCATCTATATTGTCGATGGAGATTATGCACTGGTGGTAAAGGATGAATTTGTCTTTATCGAGCGCGTCGTTGATGACGCTTATCCATTCCATTTGTGATTGGTGCTGTTTCAGTTCGCTGTCTTGTTCTGAATAAATGTGGATGCGGTTGCGGCCTTTTTCTTTGGCAATAAAACAGGCAGCATCGGCGCTGGTGAATATTTGCGCCAGTGAGCTGTCGTCGTTACTTAACTCTTTCATGCCGATGCTGACGCCCACGGTGAAGATACGCTCTTCCCATAAAAAACGGAATTCTTTGATGGCTTCAATGATGCGATAGGCAATGACAAATGCTTCGTTGCCGTTAATGCCCGGTAGTAATATGGCAAATTCATCGCCGCCTAAACGGGCCAGAATACCTTGTTCTTTGAGTACAGATTTTAATTGGTCGCCAATTTGCCTGAGAAAGGAGTCTCCGGCGGTGTGTCCGCTGGTATCGTTGATGAGCTTGAAACGCTCTAGGTCAAGATACAACATGGTTGATGGCTCTTCGGTTTCTTTGAGTTCGGCGAGCGCATCGTACAGTTTCTTTTCAAATTCGCTGCGGTTGAGCATCCCGGTCAAGGGGTCGTGGGTGGCCATGTAAGCCAGTTTTTGATAAGCCTGATGTTTTTCGGTGATGTCGACCACTGCACCTTGGATATATTCTTCTTCTTCGTCGGTGGCGCCACTGGACAGGCGCATCGACATTAACCCCCAAATATGTGAGCCGTCTTTTTTAATGCCTTGGACTTCGCGACTGGTGACACTGCCTTTATTCGAGACTTCATCTAGCAGCTTTTTGGCGCTGGGTAAATCGCCCACCAGTGATTTGAGGCCCCTGGCTCTGAGGGCTTTGCGTAGTTCGGCTAGGGTTTTGTAACCTAAGGCGTTGACCAGTTGTGGGTTGGCTGAAATCAATTCGCCCTGCATCGATACGGTGAACAAACCTTCGACGGCATTTTGATAGATATCAAAGTACTGTTGCAAGGTTTCGGCGGCCTGTGTTCTGGCCTGTTCTTTTTCTGACTTTTCAGTCCTGATGCGTTTTATTTGGGCAAAAGACAAGATAATGGCGGCAACGATAACAGTCAAGGCAGACTGAGTATTGCCAAACTGTGCATTGGTGATGACGCCATAGCGACTTAAGGTTTGTAGACTGCCAGCCAGCAAAAAGGCGGTCCAAATAATGGCGAAGAGTTCGGCGTTATCCAGGCGCTTGTACCATCGCCAGTAGGCAGTACCGGCGCCTATGGCCAAAACGCCTTGGGTCACAATGACCAACGTGGTGAAGTGAAATTCGATGGGCGCCAGCAGTGGTAAGAATATCACCAATGTGGAGAGCAAAATCGCCACGTACTGTAGCGGCTGTACGATTTTATGCGGGGTTTTATTGATACTTTCTTTTGAGAACAGGCTAACAAACAGCAACACTAGCCCGGCGGCAACATACACTGATGATTGGTTTACCTCGGGTGAATTGGGCCACAAATAACTAAACGCGGCACCATTAAGGATATTGGCGAGCAGGGTATAACTGATGATAAAACCGGCGAAATACAAATAGATACGCTCTTTTAATCCCCCGTAAACCATCAGGTTAAGGATGAAAAAGATGAGTAGTGCGCCAGAAAGTAATCCGTCGACTTTGGTCGATTTGAGTTTTTCCTCGACGAAAACGTCTTTATTCCATAGGTTCCAGTGAGCCAGTATGGAGCCGCTGTCGACAACACGCAGGTAGATGTTGACATCTTGGGCGGGCTGCAAGGTGATTTCGATGGCAAAGGTGCGATAGGGCAGTTCGCGCCGGGTAAAGTCGTAGTCGGTGCCGGTGGCTATTTTTTTGATTACCCGGCTGTTGGCGTTGTCAAATACCTGAAAGTCGACTTCGTCGGCCATTGGGTTGGCAAAGTCAACTATCACGGTCATCGGGTCGGGCGTGGCATTTTTGATGGCGGCGGTTAACCACAGTGCCTGATTTTGCAGTCTGAACGTGGGGTTCAGGTCGGTGGTACTTTTCCAGCTGTGGTGTATTTCGGGGTCGTTGTTTATATCACTGAAAGTGACTTTTTTGTCAGTGATTTGATATCGCAGTGGTTCATTAAAAGAGATTTTTTTAAAGCGGTCATCGAGTTTTTGTGACGGCAGGTGAAAGGCCGTGGCCTTGTGGCACAATAATGTGACCAGTACCATTACGGTCAGCCAGCAGACGACTTTGATGGCTTTTTGGTGCTTGTGCCTGTTTATGTGATTGAGATTGGGGTAGCTTGGGTCCAAGGTTTATTCCGGTTACTTTCTTGTCGGTATTAGTGTCGGTATTCGTATTAGTGCCAATTACAGTTCATCAATGTATGGGGTTGCAGCTGGTTCTTGCGATTCTATCCATATACTGTCTGAATAATTTTCATAGTTCAAGCTATAAGAATGCTGCTTAAAAGTAAAGCGCAACTGTGGGCGAACAGGCTGTTGTCGATGACTTTTTGGGCCAAACCTGACAAATTAGTCAATTAGTTATAAAAAAGGACGCTCAAAAGCGAGAATTTTGATAAACTTTACAACAGTCATTAATGAAGAATCTCACTTTTATCTTAAGGAAAAAAAATGAACAACAAACTGTTAACCAGCCTAATCATTGCTGCCTCGGCTTGCTCTGCGTTTTCTGCCAACGCTGCCGATGCTGCTGCTGGTAAAGCCAAGTCGGCCATGTGTGCTGCTTGTCATGGTGCTGCGGGCATCAGTGCTATTCCAATGTATCCTAACTTGGCTGGACAGAAAGAAGCCTATTTGCTTAAGCAAATGAAAGCGTTCAAAGCAGGCTCTCGTAAAGACCCGGTTATGGCCCCAATGACAATGGCATTGTCTGATGCTGATATGGCCAATCTGTCAGCTTATTACGCTGGTCTTAAATAAGACAATCGTAACCTTCGCAAAAAGACGGCCAATTTGGCCGTTTTTTTATGGGTATGTTTAATTAAGTGTATTGCCTAATCACTTCGGCAAACTTTCGAGCATAACGCGTGAGTTTGGTCTGTCCCACCCCATTTATCGCTAGCATATCATCATCTGACACCGGTAAAATCGAGGCCATTTCGGCAAGTGTTGCATCACTAAAAACAATATACGGCGGCAATTCGGCTTCGTCGGCAATTTGCTTGCGCAGATTTTTAAGTAAAGAGAACAGCTTTTTGTCGTAGTTGGTGATTTTAGCGGTCTTTTTACTCGCTTTGGCGGTTTTGGCCGGGCGAATTCGTGGCACGGCCAGTTTTAAGTCGACTTGTGAGCGCAGCACCGGGCGCGCGGCTTCGGTTAACTTTAAAACCGATGCCTGGGTGATGTCTTGAATCAAATAACCGTGATGAATTAACTGGCGGATGACACTTAGCCAGTGTTCTGGTGAGTGGTCTTTGCCGATGCCCCAGGTTGATATTTTGTCGTGACCATAATCTTTAATACGCTGGGTTTGGGCACCGCGCAAGACTTCTACGGTGTAAGCGATACCAAAGCGCTGGTTGAGCCGATACACGCACGACAGCGCCTTTTGGGCATCTTCGGTGCCGTCAAATTGTTTGGGTGGGTCGAGGCAGATGTCGCAGTTGTTACATTTATTTTGGTTGTATTCGCCAAAGTAGTTGAGCAATACCTGACGGCGGCAGGTTTGGGCTTCGGCAAAGGCGGCCATGGCAGCAAAACGGTGTTCTTCAACCCGGCGACGATGGGCGTCTTCGATGTTTTCGAAAAAGCGTTTTACCCGGGGGATGTCTGATGGGTCGAACAGCATCAATGCCTCGGCCGGTAACCCATCACGTCCAGCACGACCGGTTTCTTGATAGTAAGATTCGATGTTTTTAGGGATGTCATAATGTATGACAAAACGAACATTGGGTTTATTGATACCCATGCCAAATGCAACGGTGGCGACAATAATTTGCACGTCGTCGCGGCTGAAATCTTCTTGTGCCTTTTGCCTGACGGCTTGTTCTAATCCTGCGTGATAACCCTGTGCGTTAAATCCGTGGCTGCACAATTGTGCTGAGACTTCATCGACGCGTTTACGGCTGGTGCAATAGATGATACCGCTGTTGTTTTCTTGTTCTTTGAGGTATTTGATCACCTGTTGCAGCGGATGAAATTTCTCTTCGAGGGTATAACGGATGTTGGGGCGGTCAAAGCTGCTGATTTGTATCAGTGGATTGTCGAGGCGCAGCTGTTTCTTGATATCTTGTTGGGTGGCTTTGTCGGCAGTGGCCGTTAATGCCATGATTGGGGTGTGCGGAAAATGCCCTTTTAACTCGCCAAGGCGGGCGTATTCTGGACGAAAATCGTGGCCCCAGTTGGATACGCAGTGAGCTTCGTCTACCGCGACCAGTGCCAATGGCAGTCGTTGCAGCCGTTCGATAAACTCGGGTTTTAACATTCGCTCGGGGGCAACGTAGATTATTTTGATATGGCCGCTTTGAATATCCTCGAAAATTTGGTAAATCTCGCGGTAGCTCAGGGTCGAATTGATGTAGGCGGCGTTGATGCCGTTGGCTTTGAGGCCGTCGACCTGATCTTTCATTAATGAAATGAGCGGGGAGATCACCACTGTTAACCCGGCAAACATGATGGCGGGCACTTGGTAACACAGAGATTTTCCGCCGCCAGTGGGCATTAATATCAGGCTGTCTACGCAGTTAAGCGTATTGTTGATCACTTCTTCTTGACCGGGTCTGAATTCACTGTAACCAAAAACCTGTTGCAGGGCTTGCTGTGCGGGACTGTTAGACATCGATAAAGACTACATGACGGATTCGAAAAATGGAGGCCAATTTTATAAGAACACAGCCGTTTTGTCTTTGAATGATTTGCGATTTTGACAATTAATGTTTTATAGTAGCTGACGAGGTCCAACCAGTGGCCATCCTCTAAGGAATCTAATTTTGATGAATCAAGCCCAAGTGCTCAGCTATGTTGCTGATCTGTTTACTGAAAAAATGCCCTTTAACAAAATGCTGGGGTTACGCGTAACCAAATATACAACAGATGAAGTGGAAGTCTCTTTTGACTGGAAGGACGATTTTATTGGCAATCCGCTCCAAAAAATCCTCCACGGCGGGGTAACATCGTCGGTAATGGACGTGGTGGGCGGCATGATGGCAGTGGGTGGATTGCTGGCGAAGGCCGAAGATATCACCGAAACAGCGTTTTTAAATAGCCTTGGCACACTGGGCACAATAGATATGCGAACCGACTTTTTAAGGCCGGGCAGGGGAGAGTCGTTTGTTGCCAGCGCGCGATTGATTCGCACGGGCAACAAAGTTTGCGTGTGCCGCATGGAGCTG